>JAUWME010000487.1 GCA_030613285.1 Candidatus Zymogenus sp.
TGGAGGAGAGGGAGAACTTCATGCGTTAACAGAGGCTCTCGATATGTTGATTGCCTCGGTTGTGGATTAAGAGGTCAATATTATAGTCAAGTCGTTATAAAAAAAGGGGGAATGATGGCACATCCCCCCTTTTCTTTGCGAAAACAATTAATGTTGTCCTATTCCGTTGCTGGTGGCATCGGTGGCATCATTGGTATCATAGGCATAGAATCTCCCATCATCTCCTTCATCATCAAGGTGCTCATCTCTGCCTCTGTGGCTTTGGTGTAGTCCGCAGGAATCTCAAAGACATCCTTTGGTTGCTCACCTATCTCTATATTGCTGAGCTCCCAGGTGTATAGTGATCCGTCCGGCATGCTAAATTCCCTCTTGATGACAAGATCCTTAAGCTCCTTTGCCGACCACATAAATATTTCCTGACTTCTTTCCTCGGAAACCGAAATTGTGGCCTTGTACTTCACACAGTCATATCCATTGACTGTCTCTTTTCCCAACTCTTCGTAGTTGGCTGCAGCCCTGATATCTATTGGTGGGGCTTCGACGTTTCTCCCGTCTATTGTTTCATCAAGGGAGTGCTCAATGTATTTTTTGCTCTTTTTAAAAAGTTGCCACGAGACATCAAGGTCGGGGCGGGAGATTGTGATGAATGTTATTGGATTTGGCATCCCCGGTGACGACATAGTGGTTTCAATTCTCATCGCCGAGCAGTTTTCCCATGTTGTTCCCTCTACGATTGTTTTCCATTCGCCGTTTTTATTCATTTTTTGGACAAAATCCGCCTTGTAGTGACAATAGAAATCTATTGTGGGCGTTTTCTTGCCGCATCCCGAATAGAGTAAAGTGAATGAGAGGATAAGGGTTGCTGCAAGCATCGTTGTTGTCAGTAGGTTTGTTTTTCTAAAAATCATAAGTTTCCTCCTTTTATTTGGAAAAGTTATTTGATTATAACAATATATTCAGATTATTTCAAGTAATGAATGGGTTGTTGTGCTTTTCCCATACAAAATTTAATTTTGTGTGGATTTTTGTAATTATTCCGTATATAATAACAGACTTTGACTGGTAAAAACAACTTTTTTCTCAAATTTGTTACTATGGAAAAAGCGAATGAAAGGGTAAAAATTCTTATTGAGGCGCTCCCCTACATCAAGGAGTTCTTCAACAAGACCATCGTTATCAAATTTGGCGGCCACGCCATGGTGGACGATGGATTGAAAGAGGATTTCGCCAAAGTCCTGATTTTGATGAAATATATTGGGATAAATCCAGTGGTGGTTCACGGCGGTGGCCCGCAAATTGGTGAAGTCCTAAAAAAGTTCGGGAAAGAATCGACTTTTGTGGGGGGAATGCGCGTTACAGATAAAGAAACGATGGATGTGGTGGAGATGGTGCTGGTGGGAAAAGTGAATCAGGAGATTGTGGGATTGATAAACGGTCTTGGGGGAAACGCCGTGGGGCTTTCGGGGAAAGACGCAAACCTGCTTGAGGCAAGAAAGATTGTGTTGGGAGACGACCCGAAGGATACAAAAGAGAAAAATGGCTCCCCACCTGAGATCATCGATCTTGGGAGGGTGGGAGAAATTACTGCAGTAAACGTGGGAGTCCTTTCAACCTTGGACAGAGAAAACTTCATCCCGGTGATAGCGCCCGTGGCAGCAGATAAAAACGGTGAGACACTAAACATAAATGCCGATCTTGTCTCTTCAGCCGTGGCGAGTGAGCTGAAGGCAGAAAAGCTGATCCTTTTGACTGATGTTGCCGGGGTTATGATTAACGATTCTCTCGTAAGTTCCCTTACGGCAAAAGAGGCCACAGGGTTGATTGACAGCGGAGAGATAACCGGCGGAATGATCCCGAAGGTCAAGTGCTGCATCGACGCCCTTGCTGAAGGTGTCAAAAAGACTCACATAGTTGACGGAAGGGTACACCACTCAGTGCTGCTGGAGCTTTTTACCGACGGCGGTGTTGGGACTCAGATTGTGCCAGAATAGTGGTATTTTGCAGCAATAGAGATTGTGCGGTGAAACATAGAATATTGAAGATATATTGAATAGTATGAATAATAAATAGGCCATAGACAATAGGAAGGAAATTTTAGGGTGAACCTCAAATACAACTACCACAACATTATGAACACCTACAGCCCAACCCCCATTGAGTTGGAAAGGGGAGAGGGCCCGTATC
>JAUWME010000217.1 GCA_030613285.1 Candidatus Zymogenus sp.
CTACCCAAGCCCCGGTGTTATCTGCAATAAGCTTTGTTTCCAGGGCCCTCGCTGCAGTTCTGCCCAATGTAGAAAAGAGCACTTTGGCAGGAAGCCCGGTGGTTTTAAGAACATAATCTACAAGGCCCTTGATCTTTTCATCACCTTGGGCATAGCCAATAAGAAAACGTGCAAGGGGTCCAACCTCGTGGGGCAGACCGTCATATCTTGGGGCCTTTGACCACGTGTATTTTTCATCTCCTTTGATATTACCGTTTTCATCAAAGCCTGTGTATTCCGGTTCGGTCTCGCCATCGTAAGGATGGAGTTCAGAATCTCCCTTATACCAAGAGTGGGTAACCTCTTCGGTTATCTTCTCTTCATCAAGTTCCATGGGATTTGCAAGATCACCATTTTGAATAACTCCCTTCGGTAAAAGAGTTTCACTCCAATCGTCATCTTGTGGAAACCCGCCGTATGCGAGATAATTACTCACTCCCTTTCCGACCCCTTTCAGTCCTTCATCAGCGTAGGCCGCGCCCGCAATCAGGACATCGGGGATATACGCGGTATCTACAAAATTTTGCATCTCTTTTAGTCTAAAGAGATACTCGCCCAGCCTCTGGGGATCCAGCATATCCATAACCGAAGTCACGCCTCCGACCACCAGTGTCTGGGGGTGGGGGTTCTTTCCGCCAAAAACGGCCATCATTTGCGCTCCCAGCTTCGAGACCTTAAGGGCATCGAGATAATGGGAGGTAATTACGAGGTTCGCCTCTGGGGAGAGCTTGTAAGAGGAGTTCCCCCAATATGCGTTTGCGAAAGGTCCCAAACGACCCGACTTCACAAACTTAGTAATCCTCTCTTGAACCGCCTTGTAATGTGTCTCCGAACAGTTGTATGGATTATCGCTGACGCTCTTTGCAAGCTCCACGGCTTTTCTTGGATTGGCCGAAAGGGCGCTTACAATATCTACCCAGTCCAGTCCGTGAAGGTGATAAAAGTGCATAACGTGATCGGTGATGTACTGGGATGCCTTGATCAGGTTTCTTATGATCCTTGCGTTGGGCGGGGGCTTTATCCCAAAAGCATCTTCACATGCCAAAATGGAGGCTTCGTAATGGGAGTAGGTACACACACCGCAAAACCGCTGTGTAATAAGTCCCGCATCCCTGGGGTCTCTTCCCTTTAAGATGGTCTCAAAACCCCGCCAGAGTGTAATAGTACTCCAAGCATCCTTTATGATGTTGCCTTCAACCTCAACCTCTATCCTCAAATGTCCTTCTATCCTTGTAATTGGATCTACAATGATTCTTGACATATTTTAACTCCTATAATACTATTTTTAACCGGAAGTCTACTTATTTGCCTTGCCCTTTTTTGCTTCATCAGAAGAGCGGTTTTTCAAAACGGTGGCTCCTGCATGGGCGGCAATTCCTGCTGCCGCAATTCCCGTAGCAATTAAGCCAACTTTGTCAACATTGGACTCTATTCCGATACCTGGGAGAGGTTTGTCAGCTATGGGTTTTTCCAGAGGCGCCATTGTGTCCCAAAAATCGGGCTCGGTGCAGCCCATGCACCCATGTCCAGCCATGACCGGCCAGGACATCCTGTCGTTGAAGCGGACTTTACTGCAGTTGGCATAGGTGTAAGGTCCTTTGCATCCCATCTTGTAAAGACACCAGCCATTTATGGCGCCCTTGTCTCCCCATTCCTCCACATATTTGCCCGCATCGTAATGGGCTCTTCTTTCGCAGTTGTCGTGGATCTTCATTCCGTATGCCCAAAGGGGTCTTCCCAATGAATCTGTAGGGGGGAGGTTATTAAAGAGGAGGTAGTAAAGCAACGTTCCGGTAAAATTGACACCATTTGGCGGACAACCGGGGATGTTTAGGGTTTTTACCCCTATGGCATCAGTAATACCCTTGGCATTAGTGGGGTTAGGAGCCGCCGCCTGAATGTTTCCAAATGACGAACAGCTGCCGATGCTTATGTTTGCCGCAGCCCTCGAAGTTACCTCCTTGGCTACTTCGAGTCCGGTCTTTCCCTTGGGCCCCAGCGTCAGGTACTTACCGTCCATACCTGTGGGAATGGCGCCTTCGATAACGCAGATGTATTTACCGTCGAAGGTATCCATTGCTTCATGGAGGTTTTCTTCTGCCTGATAACCCGCAGCTACCATGAGCGTCTCGTGATATTCCAGAGAGATGGTTTCGAGCAGAATGTCATCCACGTTGGGGTAAGAGCTTCTCAAGAATGCCTCGCTGCACCCTGTACACTCCGCCAAATGAAGCCATATCACGGGAAGACGACTGAAGTTCTCCGCTGCCCGGGCCACCATAGGACGAAATGCCATTGGCAGCATCAATGCTGTGGTCATCACAGAAGACCATTTGATAAAGTTCCTTCTCGACACTCCATAATCTTTCAATGCCTCGCTAAGTTCAACCCTTGGCTCTGGCAATTCCTCTTCCATCCGATCCATTGCGACCTCGCAGTAATCCATCAATTGATCATACTGCTTCTCAATCAGATGGTTATACTTGGAGTCTTTTGAACTACCCATAACTTATCCTTTCAATTATGATATAAAAACAACCCTTCTTCAACTTAATTGAAAAACCTATTTTTTAGAATTGTATGAAATATTTGATACATTCAAATACCCTTATGTTTTTCATTAAAATACTTAATTTAGCAATAAACACTATATTAGTATATGAGAGCGACTGATTGGGACTCTCGAAATTCATATTCTCATAAGCACAGGAACAACGCGAGGTTACAAACCTATAATAAACTTGACAAGAACTATCAACATTTACGAGCTTTGTCAAGGAAATAATTGTAATTGTCCAGATTTTTAAATATACTTTGCTTAACGAGGCGTATTCGTCTCTTGGAAAGTTTGAGTTGTATATGCTGGGGAATAAAACGGAAATCGCACAATATCTGCGGTAATCGCAAAATATCAATGCGACTTTTTATGGAAGTCTCCACAATAAATTCTCCTTTCCAAACACGGGGGGCTTGGCCGTTTCCCGCCAAACCTTATCGTCCTTCCACCGTAAGCTCATTGGGTTTTCCTTATACTTTGAAAAGTTTCTCAGTATAAAACCCAGCCATTAGGTAAGAAGGCTCGGAAAATTACTTATTTGTGCGAGTATAATAGGAAAAATGAATTGGGTTGTCAAGTCTTTTTTTACAATAACAGTTTTTTTTAAAAATGACTTTTTGTAACACAAATGCCCGCCTTCAGTAACGTTTAGAGTAACTTTAAGTGGTCAAACAATATGAGAATGCCTGACCTTGCCTCCGAAACCGAGTATATGTAATAAGTTCCAATTTGAAGTAAAATGGATTCAGAATGTAGGGAAAGGTCACAACCTAATGACTGTTTTATAATAACCTGACATTAATAACCGTAGATGCTCGCAATCTGTTGATATCATAAAATAATGTGGTGGGCTATATAGTGACCAAATCAAAGGGTCTTTTGATTAAGAGTAAGGCTTTAATGACGATAAAGTGCCAACATCATTGCGATATTTTTAATGGCGTATATTCTTAATAGCGTGCCCTTGTGGGGCAATTTCAATTACCTACGTGTCCCTATCTTGCTCCAGAATGCCATAGATGCCCTGCTTTTTTCCGTTTCTTGTAATACTCAAAAAAAAGGTCGGGAAATCTCCCGACCTTTTTAATGTATATGATTTTACGTTTTTTTGGTAGGCGGAACAGGGCTTGAACCTGTGACCCCCGGCTTGTAAGGCCGGTGCTCTCCCAACTGAGCTACCCGCCCAAATTAAAAAGCTTTACTTTCAACTATCAGATTATCTCACGTCCTTGAGGTTTTGTCAAGAAATATAGTGCTAATTAATGTATGTGATGATGTGTTAATGTCTCACACCTCCAACCTCCCAACTCCCCAATCTCACCAACCGCCAGCAACCATCAGGCAACCCTCCAATAACCCCCCACCCCCAAATCAAATATCCCCAGCACCCCCGGCAATCCGTTAGTGAGTGGATGCTTCCAATTGTGCTCTTACTAATTGCTGATGCTCTTTTTCTTTTAGAAATTCTCTTTCTTTCTCTTCCTTGTTTTTTCTGAAGAATTCTTCGTGGTCGTCAATGGCCAGGGCTTTGCTGAGAACGCCGTCCATATGGTCAACCATTGTTATTGTCAGAGACTTTTTAATCTTGTCGGGAATATCCTCGAGGTCTTTTTCGTTATCTTTGGGGATGATTACTTCTTTAATACCCCCTCTGTTTGCGGCAAGGAGTTTTTCCTTGAGGCCACCGATGGGTAAAACTCTCCCGCGTAGTGTGATCTCACCGGTCATAGCGATGTCATGTCGTACTTTTATTTTTGCAATGGCCGATGCGATGGCAGTTGCGATTGTAATTCCGGCAGACGGCCCATCCTTGGGGATAGCACCTTCTGGGACGTGAACGTGTAAATCCACATTTTGGTAAAAGCCGCGATCGAGGCCCAGTTCTTCTGCTCTCCCCCTGATGTAACTCATGGCCGCCTGGGCGCTTTCTTGCATTACCTCACCCAATTTTCCGGTGATGGTAAGCTTTCCCTTGCCTGGAACTTCTGTAACTTCGATGGTTAGGAGTTCTCCGCCAACCTCCGTCCATGCCATGCCCGTTGCAATACCAATATGGTCTTCTTCCTCGATTTTTCCGTAACGGTAGCGAGGGATACCGAGGTATTTTTTTACTTTCGCTGGAGTAACCTTTACGGAATATTCTCTTCCATATTTTACAACGTTTTTTGCCACCTTCCGGCAAATTGACCCGATTTCTCTTTCGAGATTTCTAACACCGCTCTCTCTTGT
>JAUWME010000443.1 GCA_030613285.1 Candidatus Zymogenus sp.
CAAAGCAAAGGTGCGGATAACAAAACGGTACTTTCGGCCCTCCTCAATTTTGCGAGGGAACTAAACACACCTTTTATCGCCAGGTCAAATAGTCTTGTCCCCTCTTTTGCGAAGAGAAGCGCAATGAAGAGGTTAAATCTCTTCCTCAGGTGGATGGTAAGAAGCGACGCCGTGGATCCGGGTGGGTGGACGGGGGTCAACCCATCTGATCTTTTGATTCCCCTCGATACTCATATGCACAAGATTAGTTTATCGCTGGGATTTACCAAGAGGAAGCAATCGGATATTAAGACAGTCATTGAGATTACAGATGCGCTGAGGCAAATTTCACCGAATGATCCTATTAAATATGATTTTGTGCTGACGCGGTTTGGGATTAGAAATGAGCTGAATCGGGAGGATTTGATTGGAGTGGTTTCTGGTGTATGATGGGTGGTGCGATTTTTTAATTTTCAAATCTCATTTATTTTTAAGAAAACCCTTGACAAGGATCAGAAGATAGGTTACCATTGCTAATAGGAATAGTTCTCAATAAGTTTTTTTAAATTTTCTCACTTTTTTTTCTTTGATGTTGACTTGCTGTGAAAATGGATTTATATTAAAAATAGTTTTTATTAAGAGGTTTTGATTATGGAAAAATATGTATGTACTGTTTGCGGTTATGTCTATGATCCAAGCGTAGGCGATTCCGAAGGTGGAATAGAAGCAGGAACTTCATTTAAGAATTTACCAGAAGACTGGGTTTGTCCAGTATGCGGGGTGGGAAAGGAAGATTTTACAATAGAGGCATAAGTAGTATTTAATTAGCTTTTGAGACAACAATCCCTATGATAAACAAAGGCTGTGGAAGGTTAATAGGCTATTGCCTTTCAGATATAAGGTTTTTTTTAAAGTTGGTTCATATAAAATGTTCTTTTTGGGTGGTAAAAGATGGATGAAAAGATTAAGAAGATGATGCATGAAGCATTTACCGGGGAAGCAAAGGCAAATCTGAAGCTAATGGTATTTGCTGAAAAAGCAGAAGAAGAGGGTTATCCACAGATTTCGAAGCTTTTTAAGGTGATTGCCTTCTCGGAATCTATTCATGGAAAGCGCGCTTTGAGATATCTGAAAGAGTTAAAGAGTACTGAGGAGAACCTGAAAGATAGTTTTGAATCGGAGACAAAGGTGGCTGAACACCACTACGAGGAATTTATTAAGCACTCCACAGAAGTTGACGACCGAGCCGCCCTTACAATATTCACCCAGACGAGGGACGTTGAGGAAGTTCACGCAAAGCTGTACAAAGAAGCAATGAACCATATGCTTGAGGATGTTGACACGGTTTATTATATATGCGACGTTTGTGGATATGTTTCTGATGGCATCCTTCCAGAAAAATGTCCGGTTTGTGGTGTGTCAAAGGAGAAGTTTACCAAGTTTGTTTAGAGATTGACATTACGTTAAATTGTGAAAATATTTTACTAACTTTTTAAGGAGAACAAAAAATGAAACTTAAAGGATCGAAGACAGAAAAAAATATCCTCGGGGCATTTGCCGGTGAATCTCAGGCAAGAAACCGCTACACGATGTTTACAAGCAAGGCCAAAAATGAGGGCTATGTTCAGATTGCCGATATCTTTGATGAGACGGCAAATCAAGAGAAGGAACACGCAAAGCGGCTTTTCAAGTTACTTGAGGGGGGCGAGGTGGAAATAACCGGCTCATTTCCTGCGGGTGTTGTGGGAACAACGGTGGAAAACCTCAAGGCGGCGGCCAGCGGTGAAAACTACGAGTACACCGAGATGTATCCCGGCTTTGCAAAGATTGCCAGAGAAGAGGGATTTAACGATATCGCTGATATTTTTGAGGCCATAGCCGTTGCCGAAAAGCAGCACGAGAAAAGGTATCTGGATCTGGCTGCAAACATCGAAAGTGGAAAGGTCTTTAAGAGGGACTCAAAGACCGTCTGGCGTTGCAGAAACTGTGGCTATCTCCATGAGGGAGCCGAGCCTCCAGATTCCTGCCCGGCGTGTGCCCATGCAAAAGCGCATTTTGAGATTTTGGGAGAAAATTGGTAGATAGGGTACGAAGCGATTTTTGACAAAATATTTGCGAAAAAAGGGGGGGTGATTCCTCCCCTTTTTTTGTGTGATTTGCTTCAAATTAGAATATTAAGAATTCAAGCGGATATTATTTCGGGGGGCTACTTTTCTTGCCATGTTTCAGTAGATACTTATGATATTGATATACCATCTTCTCCTGCTCTGGTGTCTCAATGAAGTTTCTGATAACCCTCAAATTTGATATCGCTTCATCAGGTGCTTCGCCACAGCTCACCCGGTAGGCGGCAATCATTGTTCCAGTCCTGCCAATTCCCAAGAGACAGTGGGCAACGACATTTACTCCCCTCAAAAACTCTCCATCGACAAAGTCAACAAATTCTCTAACCTGTTTTAGAGTAGGTGGCTCCAGATTTTCGATGGGGAGATGGAGGGTCTTAAAAGTCTTGCGGTAGGGTAGGGGGAGTAAAAACATATTTTCTGTAAGAGTTACGATTGCCCCCACATCGTTTTTCATAAACATCTTAAGATCGTCATCCAAGGGCCTTATGAGGCCCGGCAGGGTTGTGGCAAAAAGGGTACGATCTCCATATTTTGCGGTGGCACAAAATGACTTTTTTCTTTTTGATTTAATATTTGATTTACT
>JAUWME010000113.1 GCA_030613285.1 Candidatus Zymogenus sp.
GAAAATAACTTTTTCAGACAATATCATCACTACCCTTACCGGGAATAAAATAAGTTACAAACTTATTCCCGCATACAAGTTCCTTAAACTCACTTCTGGGAATAAGGACGAGCCAAAACTATTAGGATTAGTCAAATCTCAGGACGACCTTAAACACCTAAAGCCGGACATCTTTTTGGACTCCATCATAATAGGAGATTTGGCATATGAGGTGGAAACAGGATATATCGGAAATTTGACATTGGATGACGAGGAGATGGATGATCTCAAGCTTCTAAGTCAATATATTCTTAATAATACTTAAGCGAATATTTGTGTTACTTGAATATGTCATTTGAAAAATCTAAAAATGTTGAGGGTAAATCAGGAGGAAGATTGAAGAGTGTCTATTTTAGAACATTCGGTTGTCAGATGAACGTTCACGATACCGAAAGGATGTTGGGGGTCCTCAAAAAAGAAGGCATTGTTGCGGTTGATTCCCCCAGTGATGCAGACATTATTATTATCAACACCTGCAGCGTGAGGGAAAAACCGGAAGAAAAAACTTACAGCGAGATTGGAAGATATAATTTTGGTAATAGTAAATATAATAGTCATCTTCGGAAAAAGGGGAAAAGACCAATCATTGCCGTTACTGGATGTGTGGCACAACAAAGAGGAGATGAAATCTTAAAGCGTTTTCCCTATGTCGATCTCGTTGTTGGCACTCAAAACATAGGCCAAATTTCTGAGCTCGTTTCAGAAACTTTCCTCACTGGCAGGCCAATTGTCAAAACAGAGTTTCCTAATAATTTACAAATAGAGTCTTTTCCAAGAAAACAAAATATATATACCTCTTTTGTTACAATCACACAAGGTTGCAACAATTTCTGCTCCTATTGTATAGTGCCATACGTCAGGGGCAGGGAGATATCAAGACCAATTGACGATATTCTGAATGAGATTGAAACTCTAATTGAGGGGGGGATTGTTGAGATTACGCTTTTGGGACAAAACGTTAATTCATACCATGACCCAAATGAAGGCATTGACTTTCCTGAACTAATTAGACAAGTTTCTACAATTGATGGCATTTATAGAATCAGATTTGTTACATCGCACCCTAAGGATTTGTCTCATGAGCTTATTTCATGTTTTCGGGATATCGAAAAACTCTCATCGCATATCCATCTCCCCATCCAGTCTGGGTCTGACAGAATTCTTGAAAGCATGAACAGGGGATACAAAAGAGCTGAATATATCGAAATGATAGCGAGGCTGAGGTCGGTTCGCACAGATCTTTCTGTTACAACAGACATCATTGTCGGTTTTCCGGGAGAAAGCGTTTCGGATTTTGAAGACACCTTATCTGTAATGGAGGAGGTTGAGGTTGACAATTCATTTTCCTTTAAATACTCCCAACGTCCAGGTACCGCGGCCGCAAACTTTGACGATGTTGTATCTTTGGAAGACAAATCCGAACGCCTCGAAAAGGTTCAAGACCTGCAACGACGACTCACCATGAAATCCAACAACAATAATGTCAACTCCACCTATGATGTTCTGGCAACAGGCCAAAGCGCCAAAGACCCAAAAGAAATAACAGGAAGATCAGATCAAAACAAAATTGTCAATTTTAAAGGCGAAGAAAACACAATAGGGTCTGTTGTTCCTGTGAAAATAAAAAAGGCTCATAACAATTCCCTATGGGGAGAGGCTATTTAGCCATAACCTTCTTACAGGAGACAAAAATGGCAAAAGAAATGAAGATAAGCGGTCTGGCAATTGATCCTGTATCAAAAGTCCCAATAGTTATTCTTAAGGACAAAGATGAAAAGAGTACCGTACCCATCTGGATTGGTCTCTTGGAGGCCAGCGCAATTGCAACGGTGCTTGAAGATATCAAGTTTTCTCGACCAATGACCCACGATCTCTTCAAGGAAGTTATGAATGCCTTGGATATCAAGGTGGATAAAATTGTAGTAAACGATCTAAAAGACAACACTTACTACGCAAAAATCCATATGTCTTCGGAGGGAAAAGACTTCGAGATCGATTCAAGGCCCAGTGACGCAATTGCAATTGCGCTTCGCACCGAGGCAAAGATATTTATGGAAGAATCGGTAATAGAAAAATCAAAGAAGATTGACCTTACAAACCCCGAAGATATCCACAGCGAAGAAGCAAAGAAAAAATGGGCGGAGATACTCGACAATCTCGACCCGGATGATTTTGGAAAATACAAAATGTGACCTCCCCAACAGTCTCCCACGTATCTCACTGCGGCATTGCAGGTGAAAGAAATGTCCAGTTACTAGGGGATAGGGGGATAACGAGAGTGCGGCAAACATTAGACTGTAAGTGATAATGCAGAGATTGAAGGAAATATCGGGATTGTAGGTGGTAGTGCGAGAGGGTCAAGGTGGCATTTGGGGCGTAGGTGGTTAAGAGCCTTATTGGTTGAAGTGTCAATGTAATCAGCAAAAACTCTACAAATTCATACAACATTATTAAATCGAGTAAATTCAGATTAACCTTTTTCAAATATTGTCTCAAAAGCAAAGTGTTTAAATAGCTTGTTCAAAAAATATATCAAAAAATACCTATGGATCGCAGTCATAATATATGCCGCCCTGATTTTTGTAGGCTCATCAATCCCAGGAACAGAGATAGACACCGGCCCCCCAGGCTTTGACAAAGTTCTACATTTATTTGAATATCTCATCTTATCCTTCCTCCTTTATTTTGCTATCGTATCGGATAATAAAAGAGTCAATTACAAAAAAATATTCTATATTTCTTTCTTATTGTCTTCGTTGTATGGTATATCAGATGAAATTCATCAGCTTTTTGTTCCCAATAGATTTTTTGAACTGTTAGACATATTTACCGATAGCATAGGTTCACTGCTGGGGTCATTTTGGGCATTCAAAACATCAACAAGAAAATAATTTCATTTAATGTTGAATTTAATGTTGACTATAAAGAAGCGGTACTCCAACAGGCAAGATTAAGAGATGAGCTTGTAATTGAGGGAGAGTGTAGGGATATCCATATAGTTGCTGGGGCTGATGTCTCGTTTGAAAAGGATGGAAATCGGATTTTTGCCGCGGTTGTGGTGATGGACACAAACACATTTGAGGTGGTGGATTCCGCCCACCATTCCATGATAACATCATTTCCATACATCCCAGGACTTCTCTCCTTCAGGGAGGGGCCGGCAATTATAAAGGCCTTTGAAAATTTAAAGATAACTCCTCAAGCCATCATCTTTGACGGCCAAGGGATTGCCCACCAGAGACGATTCGGCCTTGCTTCTCACTTGGGACTAATCCTTCGTATCCCATCTGTTGGGTGCGCAAAGACAAGGCTTGTGGGCGAATTTGGCGAGTTATCACGAGAGAAGGGAAGCACAACACCCCTTACACTTAATAGCGAGCCTTCGAGTGAAACTTCGGGTGAGCTTACAGGATATGTTGTCAGGACAAAAAACGGCGTAAAGCCCCTCTTCGTATCACCGGGAAATATGATAAGCCACCAAGGCGCTGTTGATATTGTTTTATCATCCACCGGAAAATACAGGCTGCCGGAGCCAATCAGGGCAGCCCACAACCTTGCCAATAAATTAAGAGTTGAGTTTAAGTAGTGATTATGATTAAATGTCATTCCCTTGAAAAGCAGGAACCAGTAAAAATGTCATTCTGGATTCCTTTGTCAAGCAGGCAATGATAAATAGAGAGGATTCTGTAAAAAACCACAATGTCATTCCCGCGAAAGCGGGAATCCAGGCTAATATAAAATCATAATGTTATTCCCTTTGAATGCGAGAATCCAGTAAAAACTATTATTCTGGATTCCCAGTCAAGCTGAGAATGACACAATTTTAAATTATGTGGCGCAGGCTTCTGTCATAGGAAAATAAAATATAATGAGAAAAACGAAATACTTCATTTTAGTAACATCCTTCCTCCTAATATTTGTTATTTTTCAATTCTCCTGCGTAAAAAGGATTTCCCGCTTTCAACCAGGCGATGAGTTCCTATACATTCTCCTGCTCATGTCAGAAAAAAAGTACGACACTCTCCTGTCTGAAGTCGATGAGATGAATCTATCGTCTCTGAAGCAATCTCAAGCAAACAAAATCGCATACATGGCGTCAATTGCCGCAATGAACCAAGAGGACTTTGTTACCGCAGAAAAGTATCTCAAATATTGTCTTTCCAATTATCGGGAGATGGAAGACTACGCGATTTACAACCTGTCCCAGGTTTATTCATCGATGGCAGCTATGAACGTGCCCTTGAGATGGGGGAAAAACTTTTAGATGATTACCCCGATAGTGTCTGGTACAAACCGATGACAACAAAGATTGGGGATTATTTTGCCGGCTCCGGTCAATTAGAAAAAGCACTTGAGATTTACAACAAATTCCTCAAAAACAATAAGAAATCAAAAAAGTACCCCGTGGTACTCCTCAAAAAAGGGAGTGCCCTTGAAGCTATGGGCAAAAAAGGGGAAGCAAAAACTATCTACAGGTCGGTTTGGTTAAAATATCCGTGCAGCGAAGTTGCTGGAGATGCATTTATAAATCTGGCAAGGGTAGGCGGGCTTGGCGGGATCACACAAAGCGAGCTCAAAAAAAGGATAGATACCCTCTACAAGGCCAATTGTTACAACACAGCCTTAAAAGCCATTTCAGAGATGCCGGCGCTTTTAGGCACAACAAAGGCACAGCTTTCCATGAGAGATGAACTCGATTTCATCAGGGCAAAATGCTACTACAAAAAGAGAAAATATAAAAAAGCTGAGGAAATATTTGATTCTCTCATTAAAAATCGTGGAAGACTTCCTTCTACTATTTCATACAATCTTCTTGTTTATTGGCAGGCTAAAACATTTGACAAGTTAGAGAAAGATAATCAAGCGATTCTGGCCTACCTCATGGTTTATAACTCCAACCCAAAAAGCACCCTTGCCGACGACACCCTCTACCTTGCCGCCAGGACATTTGACGAAATAAAAGATTACGACAATGCGATCTTCTACTACAAAAAATATTTAAAGAATTATTCCCACAGCAGACGGGTCAGAGACGTCCTCTGGTATATCGGTTGGATTTACTACGTCAGGGGTGATTATGAGGTCGCCGAGACATATTTTGCTCGAATGGCCAAGAACTACAAAAAGAAGAGGGAATATCCTCAATATCTTTATTGGCAGGCCAGGGCATTGGAAGAGCAGTTTGAGATTGAAGAGGCTGAAGCAATATACAGGACACTAATAAAAAAGTACCACTACACTTATTACAACTATCAGGCCATTGAAAGGTTGAAGGGGATGGGCTTTTTGGTAACGATCAAGCCCAGAGCCAGTGAATTTGATCCAAACTTCTGGACACCCGGCATTTTTCATTACACAAAGTTCACATCAGACGAGAGGATAACGTCGCATCTTCAAAAGGCCATGGAGCTCATGGCGATGAATATGGACCATCTTTCGACAAAGGAGTTGGATTTGGTTGTTGATCGCTGTGTTGGCGACCCAGAACTCCTAATAGAAGTTGCCAGGCTCCTCAGATATTCCGGCAACTATTACACCCCGGTGGTAATTGCAAACCGACATTTTAAGCACTATCTTGCTGAATACAAACCAGGAGAAAATGACCTCTACTGGCAAATGAAATATCCAGAAGCGTATAAAAGCGAGGTTGAGAGGCTATGCGCCGAGAACGATCTTGAACCCGCATTTATTTATTCCGTAATGCGGGCAGAGAGCCTTTTTCAGGCTGGGGTTTATTCGTGGGCTGGGGCAGTGGGACTTATGCAAATTATGCCTTCCACCGGAAAAGAGATTGCCAATAATATGGGCATTGAGGATTTTGAGGTGAAAGACCTCCTAAGTTACAAGACCAACTTGGAATTTGGTGTATATTACCTTAAGGGACTGATGAAAGTGAACGATAACGACAAGGTCATTTCGCTTTGTGGATATAACGCTGGCCCCGGCAATGCAAGAAAATGGAAACGAAATGCGGATCCCGAAATGGAGATGGACGAATTTATTGAAAACATACCGTATTCAGAAACAAGAGGATACGTCAAGAGGATATTAGGATTTTACAGTATTTACAGGTCTCTATATGAAGGTGAAAATATTATCGAATAGGGAGGTTGCCCCTGAGTATTTCAAGCTCAGTTTTTCGGCAACCAAGGAGCTTTTGAAAGGAAGGCCTGGCCAGTTTCTTATGATAAGGGGTGACTGGGGAAGTGACCCTTTTCTCCGTAGGCCTTTTTCCATCTATCGCTGTCGCAAGGAAGATGAATCTGTGGAGATACTCTACCGGGTTGTTGGAAGGGGAACAAGGCTTCTGTCTCGTCTGAGCGCAGGTGATATCCTCGATGTTTTGGGGCCGTTGGGAAACGGTTTTCCTGTTTTCACCAACAAGGGCAATCTGCTTCTGGTCTCTGGCGGTGTCGGCATTGCTCCATTAATCTCCCTTGCGGAGTCAGTGGGAAGCGGGATTTCCCTAATTGCGGGAGGCAAGACAAAGCACGATGTTTCCTACATCGCCGATGACGTTGAGGAGCTTTGCATCGATGTTAAATATGTCACTGAAGACGGCAGCATGGGACAAAAGGGGACGTCTGTCTCGGTGATGAGAGAGATGGTTACGCCCAACGACACCGTGTGCGCCTGCGGCCCATTTGGTATGCTTGTGGAAGTGCAAAAGCTTTCTGTGGAGATTGGTTTTTCGGCATACGTCTCATGCGAAGAGAAGATGGGATGTGGAGTTGGTCTTTGCTTTGGTTGCGTTGTCAGTGGGGTTGATGGTGAGTATTTACTTGTATGTAAAGACGGCCCCGTTTTTGACGTCCAAGAACTCTCGTGGGATAGAAATTCATAATCGGTGTTTATATGATTGATTTATCTTTTACAATGTTTGGTGTGAAATTTAGCAATCCGGTTTTTTCCTCATCGGGAACATCGGGGTACGGCCTGGAGCTTTCGCCCTATATAGACCTTGGCAGCATCGGCGCAATTGTTACAAAGGGGATTTCGGCAAAACCGAAGCGGGGAAACCCCCAACCCCGGATAGTCGAAACGGCCTCTGGGATGTTAAATTCCATCGGACTTCAGAACATAGGCGCAAGAAAACTCATAGATAATGTGCTGCCTAAACTTGAAGATATAGATACAAAGGTGATTGTAAATGT
>JAUWME010000309.1 GCA_030613285.1 Candidatus Zymogenus sp.
CAACAGCAGCAATTGCAATCGATCCCGCTGTTTGATAAAGGGAAAGAACGTGAGGGGGGGGACGAAGATTGTCCTTCCCGGCGGGGTCTTGGCCGAAGTGATATCAAGGGGGGTCGGAGCAAAGGGAGTTGGTGATGGGTCAGGTGGTTTTGGAGAGGGTGGTGGATATGAGATATCCATGTCATCTGTGGCAGATTTTGAAGAACGTGGCGGAGAAGAAGTGCCGCCACTATTTGATTATCTAAATAGATGGGGGAAAATGCCGCTTCCTCCGTACATAAAACGGTCGGGTAATAAACTAAAAAAGTTTAACGTCGAAGAAAATATTGACGAAAACGTCGACGACGAAGATAATGATGCGCTCGACCGAGAACGGTACCAGACAGTTTACGCAGGCCCAGAAGGATCGGTGGCGGCCCCAACTGCGGGACTTCACTTTCACAAAGGGATAATAGAAGAATTAGAGGGGATGGGAATTGAGTTTGCAAAGATCACCCTCCATGTCGGCACGGGGACATTTCTCCCCATAAGGTCTTCAAAACTAAAAGACCACACCATGCATGGTGAGTGGTACGAGATAAACAATATTACGGCAAACGCCATAAACAGGGCCAAACAAGAAGGACGCAGAATAGTCGCCGTGGGAACCACAACGGTGAGGGTTCTTGAGAGTATAGCAGAAAATAGTGGGCGTGTGAAAAGTGGAATGGGGGAGACGTCGATCTTTATTGTCCCCGGTTTCAAGTTCAAAGTGGTGGACGTCCTGCTCACAAATTTTCACCTTCCCCGGTCAACCTTGCTTGTGTTGGTTTCGGCATTTTGTGAGACACAGAAAGTGTCAGGACGGAAGTTGATCCTCGAAGCGTATCAAAAGGCGATTGAAAAGAGTTACAGGTTTTACAGCTACGGGGACGCAATGTTAATCATCTAAAACCCCGCTTATTAATTAGAAGTCTAACAAGAGAGGCTGCTGGAATTTTGAGATAATGGACAATAGTGGTATTGGCTAATGGGGCGTTGGGATTATTTGATGGGAGATAAGAAGATTAAGATTTTGAGATACGGCAGAGATCGCCGATGTTCTCTTATAAAATAACACATAAAAGCAGCGAGTGCGACGCCCGGCTTGGGGAACTTGAGACCCCCCACGGCGTTGTGACAACACCGGTTTTTATGCCGGTGGGCACACAGGCAACAGTCAAAGGGGTAAGCCCCGAACGACTCGAAGAGCTTGGCGCCGAGATTGTTCTTTCAAATACGTATCACCTTTTTTTGAGGCCGGGACACAAGATCATCGAGGGACTCGGCGGACTCCACAAGTTTATGGGGTGGCAAAGACCAATCCTCACAGACAGCGGGGGTTTTCAGGTTTACAGCCTTGGGGATTTGAGAAAGCTGACCGAAGATGGCGTAAAGTTCAAATCGCATCTTGACGGATCGTCACATTTGATTACGCCAGAAAGTGCCGTTCAAATTCAAAAATCCCTGGGGGCGGATATCATAATGTGTCTCGATGAGTGTACGTCCTACCCATCTTCTTTTGAAGATACGAAAAGTTCAATGGAGCTGACACTGAGATGGGCCGAAAGGTCTAAAGAGGCGATGTCTAAAGAGGTGTTGGCTAAAGATGAGATGGGGAGTAATAAACAGGCCCTTTTTGGTATCGTTCAGGGGGGGATGTTTGATGAGCTCAGGCGGGAATCGGTTGAGGGTACGGTGGCCATCGGTTTTCCCGGATACGCCGTGGGAGGACTTTCTGTGGGCGAATCCAAGGGGCTGATGTACGAAATGGCGGAATGCGCCCTGTCTCTTTTGCCTAAAGAAAAACCCCGCTACCTGATGGGCGTGGGAACGCCCCAAGACCTCGTCAACCTTGTGGAAAATGGGGCTGATATGTTCGACTGTGTGATGCCCACAAGAAACGCAAGAAACGGCACTCTCTTTACGTCTTTGGGTAAGGTGATAATAAAAAACGAGAAGTATAAAGATGACGGTGCCCCGGTGGATGATGATTGCACCTGCTACACCTGCAGGAATTTTTCCCGGGCGTACCTCAGACATCTTTACATGGCGGGAGAGATACTCTCGTCGATATTAAACACTCTGCACAACCTCCATTTCTATTTTTCTGTAATAAGAGAAATTAGAGAGGCGATTATTGCAGACAGGTTTTTGTCTTTTAAAAGAGATTTTTTAAACAGAATTGAGGGAGACTCTTAAATGATACCTATGGAAATTTTTTTAGCGCTGTCGCAACCAAGTGGTGCAGAAGGCGGCAATCCGTTTATTCAATTTGCCCCGATAATACTCATCTTTGTTGTGTTCTATTTTCTCCTTATCAGGCCGCAGCAGAAGCGCCAGAAGGAGCATAAAGGCATGGTGAATGAGTTGAAAAGGGGAGACAACGTTATCACAGCTGGGGGCATTCACGGCACAGTAACCGCCGTTGCGGATAGTGTCGCCACGGTGGAAATTGCTAATAACGTCAGGATAAAGGTGACAAGGTCATCCATTGCGGCGGTAAAAAAGGAAGGTCAACCCACTTGATGACGATGGTGTGTGATACCTGTCTGGCGCCAAAAAGCTTGCTTAGATAGTTCGCTGTTGACAGTGTCGCCATATTGCAAGTAAGCAATAGATTACACTGTTACGATATTGGTATTCCAATATCGTAACATCGACCGGTTTATTGATTAGAAAAAAGCAAGATAGTTTAGACCTTTGCGTTTTGTGACATTGGGAAAAGTAAAATTAAGTTACTACAGGCTAATTAAGGGAAATTTGTAATTTAGCAATCGGGCAAGTGCCCCAAAAACAAATTCCCCACGGGAGCAGAAAATGATCAAGGATTTAAGGATCAGAGTTGGGATTATTGTCACGGTAATCGTTGTAGCGTTAGTGTACATAACGCCAACGCTCTTCTTTGAAAATGAAGACAGCATACCGGATTTCTGGAAGAAGGCAAAAATTTTGCCTACAAAGACCCTGCATCGGGGACTTGACCTCGAAGGGGGGATGCATATGCTTCTTGGTGTGGACCTCGAAGAATCGCTGATTAATACTATGGACAGGATTACTCTGGAGATAATGGGATATCTGGACAAGGAAGAGATTTCCTACACCACAGTGGAAAGAAACGGCAAAGATGGGTTGATAATAGTGCTGCCCGATCCAGAAAAGCAGGATAATCTCAAGTCACATATTACTCGAAATTACAGGTTCTTTGAGATTGTAAGTTCGACCACTTTAGATGGTGAATATACGGTTATCTACAAATATAGGGAGAAGGATCTCTTGGCCTTTAAGGACAGAACCGTTGACCAGACTCTTGAGACGATTAGAAACAGGGTCGATGAGCTGGGTCTTGCAGAGCCGGAAATTGTTCGTCAAGGGGAATATGATATTCTGGTACAGCTTCCGGGCCTTAAAGACGCCGAAAAAGCAAAAAAATTGATTAAGAAGGTGGCGCTCCTTGAATTCAAGTTGATAAATAACACGGTGGAAGTAACAGAAGCCCTCAAAGGAAATGTGCCGGAAGGGTCAGAAATTTTGTACGAAAAGGTTAAAGACAGGGAAACCGGAGAAGTTCTTAATGAAATACCTTATCTTGTTGAAAAGAAAACCCTGATGACAGGAGAGGTTATCACAGATGCAAAAATCAACATAGGCAATGCAGGAGGGGGGCACTACGTCCAGATTAATTTCGATTCGAGGGGCGATTCCCTTTTTGAGCAGATCTCCGGAGACAACGTGGGGAGACACCTTGCGATTATTCTCGACAATTCCGTCTATTCCGCCCCTGTAATAAAATCGAGAATATCTGGTGGTTCGGCAATTATTGAGGGAACATTTACCAAAGATGAGGCAAGGGAGCTTGCAATCGTGCTCAGAGCCGGCGCGCGTCCTGCCAAAATAACCGTCCATGAGGAACGAACGGTGGGGCCATCCCTCGGAGAGGACTCCATCAGAAAGGGTTTTTTGGCAACTATGGTTGGTGGCGCTCTGG
>JAUWME010000468.1 GCA_030613285.1 Candidatus Zymogenus sp.
TGGAAAGCGGAAATCCAGTAAATATTATTTACTATTCAATACTTATTATATCAGAAGATTCGCTTTGTGTCATATTTTATTTAAGCAGCAATGTGGGAAGAAAAATTATTGAGGTGTGGGTGGTGGGGTTATCTTTCCGAAGCTGAAGCGTGAGTGGCAAGTTGATCCGCTCTCCTGTTATTTGTTCTGCTGATGGAGGTGATCTCAAAATTTTGAAATGAAACGATAATGTCCTTTGCTTCTGCCACCAGTGGTTTCAACTTTACGTCCTTGACGCGCCATTTGCCCGCTATCTGATTTGCCACAAGCTCTGAATCTGTAAAAACATTGATGGAAGTAAAGCCGAGCTTTTTGGCTTCTTTAAGTCCCAGAATAAGCGCTTTATATTCTGCGACGTTGCTTGTGGCAATGCCCAGATATTTTGAGATGGTGGCAATCTCTACTCCACTTTCGTCTTCGATTGACCCCCCGGCGCCGGCTGGGCCTGGGTTTCCCATCGATGAGCCATCGACAAAAAGGGAACAGGTTTCGGTGTCTTTACTTTCTGTGGGCGACAATTCCGACGCTGCAAATTGGAGCAGCTCCTTCACCTTATCATCGGTAATGTCCTCAAAAGGTTTGGTCTCCAGAAGTTTGGCAACTCTCTGGACAATACCCTCTTCTGATAGACTTGAGATGAGTTGGGCCGCTAATCTTTTTTTGTTTTCTTTGGTCATTTTAAACGTACAAAATTAACCTTTTTTGTCAGTCTCTTCTTCCTTAAAAAAGATGAGACGGCTGCAGTTTGGGCAAACCTTTAAGTTCTTGTCTCCCATCATTTCGTTGAACAACTGGGGAGGCAAGTTAATAAAACACCCCGTGCAAACACCCTTAACGACCCCTACCACAACATGACCTTCAACTGAATTGATTAAACGATTGTATTTTTCGGAATATTTCTGATCTATCTTTGCGAACAATGTGTTCCTTTTGATCTGCATTGTCTCGATTGATTTTTCTATTTCAGCAGTTCGTTTTTCAAATCCTTCAATCTCGGCTCCAATCTCCTTTGAACTCACTTTAAAAGCGGACTCTAATTCCTCAACAGTTTTTCTGAGAGAATCAAGCTCGTCTAATAAAAATAAAATTCGTTCTTCAAGAATTGAGTTTTGCTTATTGTGTTCCTCAATCTCTTTTAGTGCCGCCTTATGTTCCTTGGTGGTTTTTACCGCATTGAGTTTCTCTCTTGATTTTACAAGTTTTATATCTTCTAACTTGAGCTCAATTTCTTTAGTATTTTTCTCTTTTTCATCAACGTCAAACCGCTCCTTTTCGATGGCAAGGCTGGTCTCAAGCTCTTTCAGCTCTTTATTTGATGAGGTGATTGCGGCCGGAATTTCGTCCCTTTCCTTCTTCATAGACTGAATTTCCAAGTCCAAGTCTTGAAGGCCAATGAGTTGTTTAATTTCCTCTTCCAAAATATATTCCCCCTGGGGTTACAGTTTATATGCTCAGTGATTATTTACATAAAAAAGTAATTACGAATCCAAAAAAAATCTCCCGGACTCCACAATTTGCCGTTTGAGGGTCTCTCCGAAAAAAAACTTGGCAAATCGTATTTCAAATATCGCAAAAAATCGCAGGAAGTTATATGCAAGAAAATGGGTCTTCCCCTTCGACAACAAATACTTTAACTTCAAATTCCATCTTTGAAGATTGCATAGCAATATTGTCTGCAAGAAGGGGAATTGCAATTTCCTCGGTGTTAAAGTGGCCCGCTTCAATAAGACCCAATAGATTCATTGAACTATTTTCATTTGATATTGAATTTTTAAAAGTTAGTGCGTCATGGTATCTAATCTCTCCAGTAACAAAGATATCCACCCCTGCCATAGAAACCCGACCAATGAAGTCTCCTCCACTTCCGCCAGCAACGCCAACGGTGGCAACAACAGCTTCACCATCGCCCACAAACCTTACACAGGGGGCATTTAAAGCATCCTTGATTTTTCTTGCAAAATAGATAAGCTTCATAGGTGGATTGAGTTTACCGACAACAACCGAAAAATCATCTTTCGATAGTGGGTCATCAGGGTGGGGCAGGGGAGACAACTCAGTCAAACCCAATGTCTCTGCCAATGCGAGGTTAGTCCCAATATAGGATTTGTCAAAGTTTGTGTGGGCGCAGTATATCGAAAGAGAGTTATCAATTGCGAGTTTAATAACGCCTCCTACCCCACAGCTGATGTCGATGGAGTTTAGCTGGGGGAAGATGAGGGGATGGTGGGTTACGAGGAGGTTTGCGCCCCCATCGATTGCGCGGGAGACTGAATTATTTGTAGGGTCGAGGGCAACAGCAATCATTGTTACCTCGGCATTCAAATCCCCGACTTGAAGTCCCGAATTGTCCCAATCCTCGGCCGTTTTTTCTGGGGCAAAACTCTCAATTATTTCGATGATATTATTTACT
>JAUWME010000151.1 GCA_030613285.1 Candidatus Zymogenus sp.
GTCGGGGCATTTTGCCTTTGGGTATATGGCGAGACGCTACGGTTTTGACCACCATTCTGTTTTTGATATATCCCACGGGACAGAGCCGACTCCGAAGAAGCTAATAGAGATAATCGAGACTATAAAGGGGGATAATATCAAATATGTCTTTGCGGAAGAACTTGTAGATTCGAGATTGGCCAGAACGCTGCAGGAGGAGACGGGGGCCGAAATCCTCCTCGTCAGCCCCGCCGGGAATATATCTAAAAGGATGTTTGATTCTGGGACTACCTTCATTGAGATAATGGAGGACAACCTTAAAAAATTTAGATTGGGGCTTAATTGCAAATGATGGAAAAGAATTCCAATATCAAGAGCAATGATAATAGCAATGGGTTGGTTTTAGAGGTCACTGATCTTTCATACGGTTTTAATCACGAGATGGTTATTGAGGGAATAGATTTTTCTCTTGAACGGGGGGACTACCTCTGGGTAATTGGCCCCAACGGGTCGGGGAAAACCACGCTGATGAAGGTCATCCTCAAGATTTACGCCTTGAATGCGGGAAGCATTGACCTCTTTGGAAAGGGGATTGATGAATTTGACGGGTGGGATAGGATTGCCTATGTTCCCCAAAGGATGCTTTTTTTCGATCCCTATTTCCCTGCCACGGCAAAAGAGGTGGCGTCGATGAGGCTGAAGGTTTTGGGGGGGCGTCAGAAAAACCCAAAGAACATTGAACGAAAGGATAGAGAAAGGGTTGAAGATGCGTTTGAAAAACTTGGGATATCTCCCTTGATGAACAAAAGAATCGGGGAGTTGTCCGGCGGCCAGCTCCAGAGGGTGTTTCTTGCCAGAGCCCTGATAGCGAACTCTGACCTTATCTTCTTGGATGAACCCACCTCCGCTATAGAGCCGAGAGTGAGGGAGGATTTCTTTAATACAATTGACGAACTAAACAAAAGGGGTTCCACGATTGTCCTGATAAACCACGATATTGCTGGAATGGGGATTAATAACAACAAGATACTTTACATTAATAAAAAGCAGATATTTTTCGGCGCGGGGAGGGATTTTTGTCTTTCGGATGACATGGGGGATTATTTTGGAAGTTCTCAACATATTATTTGTCACCAGCATATGGATGAAGGAGAGGGGGTGGAGGATTGATCATAACGATTTTGGGGAGACTCGATGTTTGATTCAGAGTTTTTGAGGTGGGTGTTTGCACTATTTGATTTTTTAAGATACGATTTTATCTTACGAGCGCTCCTCACCGGAATTTTTGTTGGGTCAGCATGTGCGGTTCTGGGAGTATTTCTTGTGTTGAGGCGATACGCCCTTATCGGACACGGCCTGACCCACGTGGCCTTTGGCGGGGTGGCGGTGGGTTTACTCTTTGGCGGGAGTCCGTTCTGGTCAGCACTCGTCGTAACAATCCTCTCATCTATCGGAATCCTCAAGCTTCAGCAACGGGTAAAGATTCACGCCGATGTTGCCATTGGGATTGTCTCTGCTGTGGGGATGGCGATGGGGATTATCATTGCCAGCACTGCCCAAGGTTTCAATATCGATCTTATGAGCTATCTCTTCGGGAGTATCCTGACCATCGGTCCGAATGAGTTTTGGGTGTCGCTTTTTATATCAATTGTAATTATTGTCTTCATCCTTCTCTTTTATCACAAACTTTTTGCCATGACCTTTGATGCCGAGACGGCAATGGTCATGGGGATAAATGTGGAAAGATACAACTACTTTTTTGCCGTCGTTACGGCCATCCTCATTGTGGTGGGGATGAGGCTTGTGGGGTTGCTGCTTGTTTCGGCTTTAATAATCCTGCCGGCGGTAACGAGCCTTCAGGTTTCAAGGAGCTTTAAGGGGTCTTTAGTCACTGCTGCTGGAACTGCGATTATCTCTGTCTTTTTTGGAATTTTTACCTCGTATCACCTTGATCTTCCCACAGGGGGGACGATTGTGATGATAAATTTCTTTCTTTTCCTGTTGGCATTTGGTGTTAAAAAAATTGTTTTGGAAAACAGTCTTGGAAAGCAATAGTTTTTAATGGACACGGTTCTTAATTGCCATAGTTATTAATGAACACGTAAACTGTTTTGAAAAGATGATGGCCAATCAAAAGTAGCTGGAGGGTTTGAAATTTGTTATTTTTTAGTTGGGAGGATAATCTCAAAGGTGCTTCCGCCGTCCTCGTCCTCGCTGTTGCCGACAAACCTTACTGTCCCGCCGTGGAGTTCTGCAACTTCTTTCGCAAAGGTGAGTCCAAGCCCCGCCCCCTTTTCGTCTGCTGGGACATTCTCTGATCGATAAAATTCCTCGAATATTTTTTTCTCATCGCCTTTTGGAACGCCAATTCCTGTGTCTTTTACAGAAAAAGATATTAGGGGGGTCTTTGAGTATCTTATACTGTCAATCATCTTTAGGTCTTTTGGTGGGGACTTATATTGTTTTAAGGTAAAGGTTACCTCACCATTGGCAGGGGTGTACTTGAGGCTGTTGGAGAGGAGATTTGCCACCGCCACCTCAATTAGGAGAAGGTCGCCATCAAGGTGCAGATTCTTTTGCTTGATCTCAAGAGAGGGCGTGATTTGGTTGTCTCTGAACTTTTTCTCAAAATCGTTATAAAGCTTTGTTGCAATCACCCCCGGATTTATCCTCTCAATTTTTGGTATTAGTTTGCCTGAGCGAAGCCTTGTGATATCGAGGAAACCCTCCATCAGCGAGTTTAACCTTTCTGTCTCGCTGAAGATGACATTGAGGTTTTTGAGTCGCTTTTTGTCTTTTGCCAGTCCCTCCATAAGTATCTGGGTGTGCCCAATTATTGTTCCCAGAGGGGTGCCAACCTCATGGGTGAAAACGTTTATGAGGTGGGTTTTGAGTTCGTCGTTCTTCTTCGTCTCTTCAAAGAGGAGGGCGTTTTCTACAGAAAGCGCCGCCAAATCCGCAGTCGATTTTAATACCTCGATCTCATCTACAGTAAAACGGCGCGTCTTTCCAAACTCAACTACGTTTATAAACCCATAGGTTTTTTCTCCCATCACAATGGGGATAACAAGGATGCTTTCAATTCCAATCTTCAGGAGGTTTTCTCGTACATCGCTGACGATTTTGTTGTCTTTCACATCCTCAATAATAACGGGCTTTTTGGTATCCTTTGAGACCTGATATTCCGGGTAGTTGGCAATGTTAATGGGATACGGTAGGGTTATTTTATTTTTGTTTTTTTTTGGGATGGAGCCAGCAGTAGCCATAAGGGTGGCATTGCCTTCTAAGTTTAAATAAATAACATCTATTCGGCTTGCAGCAATCGCTTTTTCTATGCTCTCTGCTAATATAGTAAATATCTCGTCGAGCATCAAAGTGCCAGAGAGTTTCCGCGATGTGTCAAAGAGGAGACCAAGGTTTTTTGTCAAAATCACCCGCTCTGTAATATCGCGCAGTGTGATGTGGATGGAGTCCGGTGTTGACTTTGCCCCCTCCTTTTCAAAAAAAACCCCGCCATTTATCTCCATGAAAAGGTAGTTTCCCAAACGATCTTTGATCCTGACAACTTTTGGGTTTTGGGGGCTTCCAGAGTTTGCTAAAGAGTCCATTAGGTTTTTGGCGGTTCTTTTGTCATCTTTGTGAACCATGTCGAGAAAAGAAAAGGATGTTGCACCGTCTAAAACGTCTGGCACGTCAATGTTGAGGATGTCTCTTGCGGTGTTGTTGACTTCCAATATGTGGCCCGACAAATCGAGAATCACGGTAGGGTCGTTGTATTTTTCAAAGAGGAGTTGATAGCGCATCTTCAAGGCCTTTAACCTCTCCTCGTTTTTTCTTAACAAGACGAAGTTATCGACCTTTCTCAGAAAAATGTCTGGGTCGAAGGGTTTTATGAGATAATCGACGGCGCCAAGAGAAAGTCCCCGACTCATCTCACTCGAAGATGTGTGAATGGCAGATATAAAGATTATGGGTACATCGGCAAGTTCAGGGGACTCCTTTAGTTTCATCGAAACGTCAAACCCGTCCATTCCGGGAAGGTTGATGTCGATAATCATCAGATCGTAGGTGTCGATATTCTCTGATAGCTTCTCAATGGCTAATTTTGGATTATCAAAATCGGCCACTTCGTAATCTTCCCGAACGAGGAGCCTTCTTAATGTTTTAATGACAGAAGGGTCATCTTCGATGAGGATAAGTTTTCCCTTTTTTGGGGGATTTGTTTTGGTTTTGGATGTCTTTGACATATTAAAACTTCCTTTTCAATGAAATGGTAACATGTTTAGTGCCCTAATGCAAACTTGTTTAGAGGTCAAAATGGAAAAAGAAGTGTTGAAATTTGAGCTGCGATGCTGTATGATTTTGGAAGGTAGTTGCAATAAAGGGTGTGGGTTTAATGAAAAGGCTTTTAAAGAGGGACTATTAAAGGGGCAATGAGCAAAGGGGCAATTGACAGTGGATTATAACAATATCCTTGTAGTTGAGGACGACAAAGCTATGACCGAAATGTTGCAGGAATTCCTGTCTGAGAAGGGATATACTGTGGACATTGCCGCGGATGGAAAAAGCGCCCTTGAAATTTCCAAGAAAAAGAAACATGATATTATTCTAACTGACGTTGTAATGCCAAACATGGATGGCATTGAGCTCTTAAAAAAACTTCGCAAACAAGATGCATACGCAACAGTGATTATGATGAGTGCCTACGGAACCATCGATAGTGCGGTGGAGGCAATGAAGCTGGGAGCTTTTGACTATGTATCAAAACCTTTCAAGTTGGATGAGATTCTCCTGACACTAAACAAAGCCAGAGAGAGCCGAATTTTAAAAGACGAGAACGTAAGGTTAAGAAAAGAGCTTGAGGGAAAATATCAATTTCACGATATTATTGGCAAGAATCCCAAGATGTTGGAATTGTTTGATACGGTCAGAAAAGTTTCGGCATACTCAACGGGAGTTCTTGTTACGGGGGAGAGTGGCACTGGAAAGGAGCTGATTGCAAGGGCAATCCATTTTGAGAGTGACCGCAAACAAAAGCCTTTTGTGGCTGTGAACCTTGCAGCCGTTCCAGAGAACCTTCTTGAAAGCGAACTGTTTGGGCACGTCAAAGGCGCCTTTACCGATGCGACGAGGGATAAGCCCGGATTGTTTGAGGAGGCCCACGATGGAACTCTTTTTCTGGATGAGGTGGGAGAGCTTCCACAGGCTTTGCAGGTAAAACTTTTGAGAGCGCTTCAGGACGGCGAGATAAGGAGGGTTGGGGCAACAAGTTCCAAGCGGGTTGATGTCAGGATAATCGCTGCAACAGCAAAGAATATCGAGAAGGCGATTGATGAAGGTAGCTTTCGGGACGACCTCTATTACCGATTGAACGTGATAAATCTTAAACTATTGCCACTTCGTGAAAAGATTGAAGATGTGGTGCTCTTAGTTGAGCACTTCATCGAAGCGTTCAATAAGAAACTCAATGTTTCCATAAAGGGTGTTGAAAAAGGGGCATTGGCAAAGCTTATGAATTACTCATGGCCGGGCAATGTACGGGAGCTGGAAAATTGCATAGAGAGAGCCATGATTCTTACCAACTCCGATTATATTGAGGTGACTGATCTTCCGCGGGAGATAGTAAAACTTGAAAAAATTGAAAGGGGGTCAAAGGAGATTGATATCAAGACTGATTTGTCTCCATTTACTTTTTCAATAAAGGAGGCTTCTCGCGATCTTGAGAAAGGATTGATTTTGGCGGCGTTAAAAGAGACTGGTGGAAATTTGACAAAAGCAACTGAGCTCCTCGAAATTAGTTATCGGACACTTCTCTACAAAATTAAAGACTATAATATTGAAAAAGAGGAAGGGAGAAAGGAGAAGTAATTCTGAAATTGTGAAAAAATTTCATAGTTATACTGAAAATATTTCACAAAATTCTTTTTTAATTTCTTGCGCTTGCAAAACATCCCTTCCTTACAAATTGAATGTAAATAATCTTATTGATTACAAAGAGTTACGAGGGCAACACGATGCGGTGTTGTTTTGCAGTAAAGTTGTTTTGGCACAAATAATGCATATAAGTAATGCAAAAGGGGGAGATATGGATTGTCTCAAAAAACAAGAAACTGATTACCTGTTTAGGGCTTTTTCAAAAATGCGTTCTTTCATGCTAAAAGATATGCTAAAAAGAGGGGTCGCAAGGTGGGTAATGGGAAAAGGTGGTTTTTCTCTCATCGAAATGATGGTTGTTGTCGCTATTGTTGCCATCTTGTCTTCCATCGCTGTCCTTTCTACGAT
>JAUWME010000310.1 GCA_030613285.1 Candidatus Zymogenus sp.
TATATGTTGGAAATCCCGCTGGGTGTGGAATCCCAAGCGAAAAGGCTACATCAACAAACTCAGCAGAATCTCTCCAGTAAACGGCGGGACATAACGTCATAATGTAGATAAGCATTGCAGAGAGGAAAATGAGATATGGAAGATTTTTTTTAATTAACCTCTTCAAACGGTCCGAAATGTCCATAGTAAAAAGCCAACAATTAAACATCAACGAGTTAAAAAAAGGGGCAGAATTTTTTCAAATTCCGCCCCAGAGTTGAATTCCAGCTTATGAAAGTCCTGATATTAATCAACGTACGGACAGACTTTAGGAAGATCTGAAACATCATCAAATCTGTTACAAGGCTCACGCGCATCCTCATGCTCTAACCATCTGTCGAGAGCAAGATCCCTGTCGATATTCCCAGAAGCCGAAGCTGTAAAACCGTATGCAGAAACTGTTACGATTTCCCATGAATAGTATTTGGGAGCCGATGCTGGCTCAAATCCTATGTAAGGGGCTGATGCAAGACCATCACCCACAGCGCCATAAGTACCTCCGTCACCAAAAATGTTCTCCGTGGCGAAATAGGCAAGCTCTGCTTCGTAAATACCCGTCAAGAGAGTCCGTGCTTCGGACTGTTTTGACTTTGCCTGAAATTTCAGGAAGTTAGGAATTGCGATAGCAGCCAAAATTGCAATAATGGCCACAACTATCATCAACTCGATAAGGGTAAAACCCTTTTTGTTCCTAATCTTTGTCAACATTTTTTTACCTCCAATTTGCTTAAAAGATTTGACTATATAACAATGCAACTTACGTGCCAATGCAACAAGCAAGCTCATATTTTTAAAAAGACGTGCAACGTATTGAATACATTAGCCTTATCATCCAACTCCGAATATATTAATACCATTTTTATCTACTGCAAAAGTTGCAAAATTGCAAAACAACAAAGTATTTTGTAAAATAGCAATTTATTCTATCCAATATCGTATTTTTCTATCTTTCTGAGCAACACCCAGTAACTCACCCCCAAAATCCTCGCCGCCTCCTTCTTCTTGCCTCCCGATCGATTAAGGGCTTGAACTATCAGCTTTTTCTCAATATCAATAATATAGTTTTCCATTGAAAATCCATTATTCAAAAGACCTTCATGGTTTTCTGACTCAGTGACATTAAAAATCTTATGCATCGAAAGCGACAGGCTCTCTGGAAGAACGATATTTGACGATTCGAGAGCCACCGAACGCTCAATGATATTCTCCAATTCCCTGACATTGCCGGGAAACGAGTAATCCTTCAAAACATCCATTGCATAGGACGATATCTTCCTTATTTTTTTATCCTGCTCTAAAGAAAACTTTTCCAAAAAATGATGCGCAAGAATAGGGATATCCTTTTTTCTATCTTTTAATAGAGGAAGCTTGATTTCAATAACGTTCAAACGATAGTAGAGATCTTCTCTGAACCTTCCCGCAATAATCTCCTTTTCCAAATCTTTATTTGTAGCAGCGATTATCCTTACATCAACAGAAACATCTTCGGTACCGCCGACCCTTTTAAACGTTCTCTCCTGAATGGCCCTCAGGAGCTTCACCTGAATGGGTGGTGTCAACTCCCCCACTTCATCCAAAAAAAAGGTTCCAGTGTTGGCAACTTCAAAAAGCCCCTCTTTATGAAATATTGCACCGGTAAAGGCCCCTTTAACATGGCCGAAGAGTTCACTCTCTAAAAGGTTTTCAGGAATACCTCCGCAGTTTATCACAACGAATGGTTTTTTCTTACGATTGCTCTTGTTGTGGATGGCTCTGGCAACCAGCTCTTTTCCTGTTCCGCTGTCACCGGTAATAAGGATATTTGTCTTTGTCTTTGCAACCCTTTCAATCATCGAAAAAACTTTGAGCATCTCGGTACTAATTCCGATGATGTTTTCAAAACTGTATTCCTTTCCCAGCTCTCGCTTGAGAAATATGTTTTCACGCTCAAGCCTCCCTTTCTCAAGAGCGTTTCTGATAACTACTTTAATCTCTTCTACATTAAAGGGCTTCAATAAATAATCATAAGCCCCTTCTTTCATTGCATCCACAGCAGTCTCTGTAGAAGCATAAGCGGTAATCATGATAACCATGGTCTCGGAATTTACCTCTTTTACGCCTTTTAAGACATCAGTCCCATCTATCCCAGGCATCATAATATCGGTAATAACCAGATCGTATATTTTTGAACCCACAAAGGAGAGCGCCTCCTCCCCGTCCACTGCCAGATCAACATCATACCCTTCATCTTTAAGCATGATATCGAGAAAACTTCTCATGCTCGGCTCGTCATCAACCACAAGTATCCTTGGCGCTCTTGTTAAATTTTGTTCTTCCATTTATTTTAGGAACCTAATAATAAAAAATTCAATCTCTCGTCATCTCCAATACATCCACTTTTATTGTACCTATCAATGAAATAATATCAAGGAGTGATTTCCTCCCCCCCTCTGAGAACTTGATGTGTGTCGGGTCTGCAGGAAATTGCCCAAAAGTTGGATCAACTGGAATCCATTTTCCAAGGTAAACCTCATTCCACGCATGGAAAAAGAAGCCATCCAGCTCTTCCGAATAGACAATTCCCGAAATCACTTTTGTGGGTATCCCCCTGGCTCTCAAAAGCCCCGCCAAAAGATATGCGTGAGATTCACATTCACCCTCAAGAGTGTTTAAGGCATCCAAAGCAGATGTCGCATCTACCATCTTCTTTTTTACGTTTTTGTTTACCCATTTAAGTATCTCTTTAGAATCGGCAACGGGATCAAGCCCCTTTGAAATCTTTTCCGCCTTTGCAATAATGAGCTTATGGTCGCTCTCGATATCGATGGACGGCAGGAGATATTCCACCACTTCTTTCGGAAAGCTCCCATATTCAATAGGCATACCTTCGTCAATCTCTCCTCTTTTCATCGTAAATATATACCCGCTTTTGTCGTCCGGCCCCTCAATAGCTTGAAAATCTCCTGTGAGAATAGACGGCGATCTGCTAAATTTGTCTATTTTCACTTTGAGCATTCTAAGTTTCTCAGGATCTCTGATCTTTTTGTTAGACGGAACAAGGGCAATTTCGAGAATATCTTCATATGAAATCCCGGCACCTTCAAGATTCTGGGCAATCTCTTTCTCCTCCATTACCATCTTGAACTTCTCCAGTGTAATCTCTTTTATAACCCTGCCATCCATCCCCAACCACGATTTTGATTTGTATCCCTCAATGGAAGTCTCGATTTCAAAAACCTTCTTTTTATCCCCTTTGATAATAATATCATCATAACCTATAACCTTCACCTCTACATCTTTTATAATCTTTAAGCTCTCCATAAATATCTTGTAATTAAGTGTTTTTCCGGGCACCAATCCATTGTCATTGGCCTCTTTGAAAGCAAAGTACGGCAGCGCCACAGAGGGATATATTTTTTTATCGGCAGAAAACTTTATGTGCTGCTCCCCGCCGCCGGAACTAAAATCCACAAGGATATTCCCATCACTTTTAATTCCCTCCATAAGGAGTTTGTGTGAAAGGACTGTCATGCGATACATAAAACCCAATAGTTGCCCTTCATTTTGAAATTCATTTTGAGCGGTATTTTCATCAGCCAACAAAAACACTTCCCCGTAAATTTCGTTTGCAATCGGCCTATTGTTATTGGCATCCTCAAACTTGAAGAGTATCTTCCCTTCCTCCACAACCCTAATAACTTCTCTGCCGTCAAGAATCCCCTTTGTTATATTAATATGATCATACCCCGCCTTAGTATCCAATAAAAGGATCGAATACCAATCATCTAAAACTGTCTCCTCTATCTTATAGTCCTCAAACTCCTTCTCATATTTTGTCGGCCCTAAACAGGCGAAAAGCCCAAAGAGACTCAAAAGGCAAATAGCAGTAAGGCTCACAAGTTTTCTGCTAAACAATTTTACCCTCCTTAAAAATCACCTTACCTTTAGCCACAGTTAACTTAACCCGACCCATAAGCTCCC
>JAUWME010000546.1 GCA_030613285.1 Candidatus Zymogenus sp.
ATTATTGTTACATTTCCCGGTATTTTTGCGGGGTCTTGTTCCCCTCTGGTGTAGGTTAACTTGACCTCTGGGATATCCAGATCTTCCCCAAAGGCAATGGTTGTCAGGGAAACCCCCACTAAAATAGTCGCCAAAAAAGGCGCTATGAACATTCTAATTCTCGGATTCATATCCTCCTCCATAACTTTTGCAATTAACTATTACATTAAAGTGAAATCAGAACTGACTCTGGAGAAGACTATGGCCCCCTGCTACGAAAAGCCTTACCTTTCATATTTACCTCCTTTCGCCCTCGAAAAGGGTCGGTAGTTTTACCAAAGGACCGGTCTTCTGGCTTAGGGCATCCTACTTGCCGCGCCTTCCCGCCAAATTGGTTTATTTGTGTACTCAATTTCAAATATTTAAAATAGTTAAAAAAGTGTACGCACTCCTTTGACGCAGTGCAGTGGCATCTTTGCGGCTTTCGTTCCCATCACAGATGCGGGGCAGCTACGGATTCTCACCGTCTTCCCGTTCATCCCATGGTAGTTATTTCATCAAACCTCCTGAGATTGTTATTCTCGGCCTCATAAATACGGGATTTGTATCCACTGTAATCTCAGCCTCGTAAACTTCTCTCAAATTGGTTTCGGTTATGACCTCCTCCGGCGTCCCACTGGCAAAAACTTCCCCACCAGATAGAAGAACTATCCTGTCATAAAAATACGATGCAAGATTTATATCGTGGGTAACTGAGATTATCGTCTTTTCATATTTTATATTCAGCTCCTTGATCAGCCTCAAAAGAGCAATTTGATGCTTAATATCGAGAAAGGCGGTGGGTTCATCAAGAAAAAGAAGATTTGTATCCTGGGCCAATGCCCTGGCGATAAATGTCCTCTGTCTTTCGCCGCCGGATAGTTCCTGAACATTCCTCTTATAAAGTCTGGACAAATCCGTAACCTCAATCGCCCACATCGCCTTTTCCATATCCCCTTTTCCCTCAAAGGCAAAACCCTTCAAGTATGGTGCCCTCCCCATTAGCACCACGTCCATGACCGTAAATGGAAAATCGCCCATCCCCTCCTGTGCCACAAGGGCCATCCTCTGAGAAATCTCCCTCCGGGAGTAGGCCTTCACCGACCTCCCCTCAAGGAGTACTTCACCCCTCTGGGGTTTTAATATTCCCGTCAATAGTTTGAAGAGGGTGCTCTTTCCCGACCCGTTGGGGCCGATGACCGCCACAAGCTCCTTTGCATCGGCAAAGAAATCGAGGCCATTGATGACCCCTTCCTCATCGTATCGATAATGAAGCCCCCGCCCTTCGATGAGTTTCACATCTCCCTCCTCAAGAGGTAAATAAAAAACGGTGCTCCAAAAAGAGCCGTCAACACCCCAACGGGGAGTTCCAGAGGAGAAACAATCGTCCTTGCGGCGGTGTCGGCCAGGGCCAAAAACGAAGCTCCAAAGAGTAATGATGTTGGAATCAAAATGCGGTGATCCGGCCCCACCACCATCCTCATCATGTGGGGAATAACAAGCCCCACAAACCCCACAACCCCCACTACCGACACCA
>JAUWME010000139.1 GCA_030613285.1 Candidatus Zymogenus sp.
TCTTCTAATTTCTTGTCGAAGTTGTACTGGTTATACGATCTAATCCTGTAGGTTCCCGAAAAGGTGGTCTCCGCCGCAAAGGCGGAAAACGCCGTCGAAAGCAGGATAACAGCAACTAACAATGCAAGCATCTTCTTCATCTTTTTATCCTTTAGAAATTTTTGAACACAAAAAGAGTCTATGAATACTAATTCACATTTTTACCTAAAACTCATATGTGAGGGTATTTACCCAACGGTAAATCTCTCCCCAGTTTTCCCTCTCGCCGGTTACGCTGTTTCTATAATCGAAGGCGTCGCCGGTAAACAACACTCCAAACTCGGAATTGAGCGTCAATCCCTCCATTATCGTCCATGTAATACCGAAGTCCAACTCCCAGCCAAGGTCGCTGTTCACTCCTGCGGGAATTAGTGAATCACCGGAAGGATTTGCTGCCGAGGGTAGACTCGTATAGTTGCCGTATGCGTAGTTCATAGGATGACCGTAAAATGCATTCCAGTTTGATACGAGGTTGAGGTTTTCATCCATGGCGTATCTTCCCACAGGCTCTGTATATTTTGCCCAGACGAAGGCGCCGTGAATATCGAGGTTTTCAAAGGGCTTAACCGACCAGTATATCTTGGCTGATGTGACATTTTCCGGATTGTTAGAAAGACCCAGTGGGGCAGAACTATTCAGCCAGTTCCAGTTGCCGCTGACGATGATGTTGCTAAAGTGAAAATCGTCGTTTCCGGTAGTGTTGAGTGCCTTGTGAGATTGCGTAAATGGATGCCACCATTTTTCACCAGAACCATAAAGGAAGGCCGCACCGATTGTAAAAATGTCGGAGTGATACGAGAGATCCAGATAGACGTTTGTGGAATCAATGCCGATTTTATCTGGAATCCTTTGACCGTGAAGGAGGTTTGTTCCCATATACCATGTAGCATTGCCTCCCATTGTGGTCGGGCCGGGAGTTACCGCTATGCCCGGTGCCATGTTTTGGATATTGTTCAAAAAGGCGTTATATCCTCTGCCGTAGGAGTTTATAACTCCCCAGCCGAAAATCCTGTCAATCTCTGCTTTGAATTGAAGTCTGTCATCGAAGAACTTCAGGTCAACATAGGTGGCTATGGTGAAGGCGCGAACGCCGTGCATTCCCATTGTCCCCAGACCCAGGTTGTAGCCTACATTGTTTAAGGCAGCCGCTCCAATGGTTTGGCCGGGAAATGCTGCTGCCGGTGTTGGCCAAAGGGGAACAACAAAGAGCTCACCCGCTCCAGCATCAAAAAAGGATGCTGTGGGCCCATAGGAACCATATCCGGGTTGAGATATTGCAAGAGGAGCAACCGCAAACACTCCTCCTGCACCACCTTCACCGGCAAACGTTGAGCCGTTGGGTATGGAAGGCTGATCGGTAATCCCTTTTACAATCAGTCCCGAAGCAACACTGGTTGGATCAAGAACCGCCTGAAAGAGTATGCCCGCCTTGATTTTGTCAGTAACGTAGTGGGCGTGGATTATATATGTATCAAGGTCGGAATTATAGCTGGATGTCCCAGGGCCGCCAATCTCATCCATCGCCCTGCCCGGCCACGTCCGAAAAAATGTGTTAGGTGGAGCCGCACCGCCCACACTGTTGTTGAGTATAGGCTGCACAAAATCCACGTATTTGATGTACGTAAAAGCGGCGATGAAATTGTTAATCTTAATGCCGTAGGTTATGCCGTAATCGGTAGTGCCACTGCCCATCAAACCACTGTCTGCCCAGAGACCATAACCAAACTTGTCCTCAAGGTTTCCGCCAGCGCGGATAAGACCGATTGGTGTTATCGCCTCGATGTAGGCAGTGTTTATAAAACCATTTACAGCGCCTGTGGAGTTGTTCCACCGAAGTGCCCTCCCCTGTCCCCAGGTGTCCTCAACTATGTTGGCGATGATAACCGCTTTTAAAAACTCACTACGGGTATGGGTAATCTTGATCTGAAAAAGATGTTCAAAATATCCTGTGTAAAGCGCATTATTGTGGATTGGGCCAAGCCCCGCTCCATCTTCTCCCTTCTTGTCCCAGTTGTAATCCATCACCGAGCGGATTCTGTAGGTGCCGGAGATGGCCGTTTCTGCGCCCATTACGGGCATCAAAACAACAAAAAGGAAAGATGTTGTCAATATAGTGATTAGAAGTTTCTTCATTTATTTTCCCCTTAGATTTCTATTTGGTTTTAAGCAATCTTTGTATCATTTTTTGTGTCGCAAATCAAGGTAAAAGCGGAATGCTTTCTGTTTTATTGCTTATATATCTCAAAGTGCTTTGTTTAAATAATGTGCAAAACACTTGCATTAGCACACTATTTTCTATAACATAGACATTTCAAACAAAAGTACAATTTAAAAGACTATTAAATAATACTACCCGGATATTGTAACAGACTAACTCTACATATTGAAGGATTGTCTATAAATGCCAAAGAAAAAAAAGAAAGCACAAAAAATGAAAACTATCCTTACTTCAGGAATAATCGTACTCATTCCGATACTCATCGTATTCGTTATCTTGTGGAATAACACATCACCCCCAGATCATCTGAAAATTGCCCCACCATTTATAATTGGTGAGGTTCCCGAAAATGTTATCGAAGCCGAAGCGCCGGATGATATCATCGCTCTGGATCTCATTACCGAAATACCAGACCTCCCAGGTCACGACGATATTGTGCTTCAGGAGCACCTCAACAGGGCCTTTGTTGCTGGCATGGACGGGTGGATATGGATGGTTAATCTGTACGAAAAAAAAGCCGAGCCTTTTGTAGATGTCCCCCTAATGGCCGCTGGCATAAGGCTTGTTCCTGAAACTGATGATAAGATTGTCTTTTGCTCATCTCACCTGTCTGGAGAAACATATCCCGAAGTGGATAAAGTCGGCATTTATGAGCTTACGATTTCATCGAAGGAAATCTATCCTATAATCAACCGTGTGCCAAAAACAGTATACGATGTAGCCATTCCCTACGATAATGTAGGAACAGTTTATACTGAGGATAACCCTACAATTTTATCTTTGGATGACCTGAACGATGAAAACAGCCGTCCACTTGTCTTTTGTAATGATCTGGACATCAGCAAAGATGGGAATAGAATCTACTTTAGCGAACCCTTTGCATATGAGGGGACTTCTATGGGTGGTGGGGCCTTTGGAGAGGCAATCACTCTTGGGACAAACGGTCTTTTGTGGTGTGTGGATTTAGAAAACAATATTGTCTATCTTGTTGCTCAGAATTATTCTTTTCTTGATGGTGTGTTATTAGAAGATGAAGTGGAGTACGAAGTTGATTATGGGGAAAATGCCAAGGAGACTTCTATTCTGATTACAGAAACTATCAAGTTTCGCATTGTCAGGCTTATTATAAGTGGAGACGATGCGGGCAGCGATCAAATCCTCTGGGATAATCTTCCGGGGATGCCCGATGGGATGGATAGGGACTCAAATGGTAATATCTGGGTGGGGTTTTTGAAGTCGCGTTCAAAAATTATAACCTGGGTTCACAAGCACCCTTGGATTAAGCCCTTTATGCTAAGGCTTCCCCAATCTCGTTTGCCGGTGCCAAAAGAAACAGGTTTTATGCAACTCTCCCCAGACGGCAGCGAGGTGCTCTATTACACAATGCACGACGGAAGCCGTCTTAGTGATATCTCCGTGGTTGTGCCGGGCAAAGCTGCTATTTATCTTCCTAACTTTCAAAAGGAGAGCAAGGGTCTAAACAAGATTAAGTTTCCCCTTAGATAGCTTGTGGTTGCAGCAGAGCAAGCGTGCTTGAAATAGATGGAATTTTATAAACAGCGTCAATGTCGACTATGGCGTCGATGGCATTAGTGGTATAAACTGTCATCTCCCGTTAAACAAAACCGACATTTTTAATCCACGATGGGGGTATAAAAAATTGAGCAATACAGTAGAAATGTGATATATTGAAGATGGGTAGTCTTTAAATACCAATTGAGACAATAAAAACCATGCTGAAGAAGATTAACGGTACTGACGAAATAGTAAGGTCTAATGAGAAAATTGCAACCAACGAAGAATATCGGCAGGGGGATGAACTTTTAGGTGTGGCCTCAAAAAAAGTATCAGCGGGAAAAAGTGGGGATGCAAAAAAGGACCTTGTTAGTGCTTCTGAAAAATTCAGGGAAGCTGTCGAAAAAGTAGGGTTTTTTCCAAGTGGATATTATAGATGGGGGGAAGCCTTGAAGCTACTGGCCGAAATCGATAATGATGAAGCGCTCTTTGAGGAGGCCATAGAAAAATATATGACCGCGGGACTCCAGTTTATTGTGGATGGCAGGCCCATAGAAAAACCCTTTATTGAGGCCCACAACATTGGCCCAATGGATAAACGGCACAAGATGATATTTGCGCTCTATATCCTGTCCATTCAGGTCATTAAAGGGAAAATCATGGCTGATAATGAGATGGCCCTATTAAAGGACATCAAAAATACCCTCAAATCGCCACCGATACTTTTGTTGTTGATTGATACTCTCGTTGGAAAAACCCAAGAGAAGCAAACCATAAATGATGACGACGATCTCATTTCAATCGCAACGAAGTTACTTATCAACGTAGTAATCGATAGTGAAGAAGTAAAATGAAACGCCGTTGGGTTGAGCTTAGGAGCAAATCTATCTCGAAAATGTCGGCCTGATTTTGGAAAAACCAAAGACAATTTAAGGCCACCGAAATGACACTAAAGCACGATTTGGTGACTATTTCAAATTCGGAAGAATCAATAAATGAAGCTTCTTGTTATATATCTTTCAATCCCTTTTGTTATCATTGTCGTCGGCGTCATTTTCTTGTGGATACTTTCACTTTTAGGCATCCCCAAAGATGACGATGATGACAAGATTGGCGAAGATCCACTTGGGCCTGACCGCACATCATAGTCAAAGTAATGGAATATCCCCTACCATCCGCACGATAGACATTTCTCACTACTTTCCAACTTTCAATAGGGATCGGAAAACGGTGCGCGTTCTTTACTTTTTCCTTTCTTTTTTTCTCGTATTTGATAATATATAAACAAGGTGAAACTTTTTACAGTTTATTGTAATTCTAATACATCCTCTAACAATTTGGATATTTTAACTTTTTCTGCCTAAGTTTGCAATTGGTTGAATATTGATTGCAGGATTTAGGTATTATGTTTTATACTTTGAGTTATTAATCCCGATTTGGAAAAGTTTATTAGTATCTTGGTTTTTCGACAATGTCAAAGATTGTATTCATAGGATTAGATGGTGTTCCGCATTCCTTCATTTTAGATGCCGTTGAGAAGGGCATTTTGAAAAATCTGGGTGGGATACTTTCTGATGGGAAGCTCTACAAAATAAAATCCAGTATTCCTGAAATATCTTCTGTGGCCTGGAGCAGTCTGATTACCGGCAAAAGTCCGGGAGAGCATGGTATCTTCGGGTTTACAGAGCTTGCCCCAAACAGCTACACGATGACCTTTCCAAATTTCAATAATATTAAAAGTGCGCCGTTTTGGTTAAATGAGGATTTCAGTCTCAGAAAAGACAAACGCTTTGCCATTATCAATACTCCTTTCACCTTTCCGGCAAGTGAGATAAATGGAGTTCATATTTCTGGATTTGTGGCTCTCGATTTAAAAGACGCTGTTTTTCCGGAAAGTCTTTTTAAACAATTAGATGAGATGAAGTACAAGATTGATGTAGATTCATATCTGGCCCATGAATCCATAAACCCTTTCCTTAGAGATCTCGACAAGACCCTAACAAAAAGGATTGAAGCGTCAAAAGAAATTTTCCATAATGAGGACTGGGATGTCTTTATGCTGGTCTTCACAGGAACCGATAGGCTCTCGCATTTTTTGTGGGATGCCTATGTGGATGAAGGGCATAAGCACCATAGCGATTTTTTGAGTCATTTTCAAAAGATTGATCAATATGTCGGAGAGATTTTTGGTGAACTGGGAGAAGATGACACAATAGCTTTTGTGTCGGACCACGGTTTTGAAGCTCTAAAACTTGAGGTTTTCATCAACCGTTATCTTCATGAGTGGGGTTACCTAAAATTCAGGAATGACCCTGCAAGAAGCTATAATGACATTGACGCGGGAACCAAAGCGTTTGCTATGGACCCTGGGCGAATCTATCTGAATTATAAAGACAGGTATCCCAGGGGGAATGTGACAAAAGACGATGCTGCTGAAATTATCGAGTCTTTAAGGGAGAAGTTCACTTCCCTTCGGATTGACGGGAAGAAGGTCATAGATGAAATATTTTTGGGTAATGATGTCTATCATGGCCAGTATAAGTCCATAGGGCCTGATCTTATTTTGCTTGGGGCGTCTGGGTTCGATCTCAAGGGGAACATTAAGTCTCAGGAATTTTATGTAAAGGGTATCTTTAATGGAAAGCACACATATTACGATGCCTTTTTTGGTGTTCGGTTTCCCGATTCATACAAGGACAATCCGGGAAGATACCCGGAAGTTGAAAGTGTTGAAGATATCAGGAAGGTATTAGAGTTATAGATAAATATGAAAACATGGTGGGTTGAATGGAAGAAATGAGGAATTCGGAAAAAACGTGCTGGAACTGTCCCGCTCTCGATTTTGTGGGCAATGTCGATTTTAG
>JAUWME010000535.1 GCA_030613285.1 Candidatus Zymogenus sp.
GCATTGTAAGACTCGATGAACCTTTTACCCTGAAGGGATAAACTAATGCCAGGACTTTTACCGGTATACTTCCTCCTGAAAAGGAGGTTACCGCTGTCCAAAAGCAGAAGGTCGCTGATATTTTCTCCTACTTCTTTTATATATGTTGCTTTTCTGGCAAGACCGCCAATTTGGTTGGATTTTCACCCGCAGGGTTCGGTTTCGCCCAGCACGTCATTGGAGTAAACTATGGTGAATTTGGCCTCATGTTTTGTTGCATTTGTGCAGTAGGTGACTGCGAAGAGTATCAAGAAAATCGTGATGATTGCGATGAAGTCTTTTTTGAGTGTGGCGATGTTCATAATATTTCCTTTTTAATGAAACTTCCGTAATAAATCTGTTTTTATTTTAGAAGATATTATTGGTTTTGTCAACTATAAAGGTGTGTTGGATTTTTTTAGCTATAAAAGGCATCTACTATTTCAATTTGTTAAATATCAACCCATTGCTTGACACAGGGAAAAAGTAAAAGTAAAATCTTACTATGACAAAAGACAAAAAAAGGGAGACAACAAACTTACCAGTTACAGTAAGCGTCATCATCCCCACATACAATCGACTCTGGGCGATTAAGGACGCAGTAAAGAGCGTCCACCAGCAGACATATATTGATTATGAGTTGATTGTTGTTGATGATGGCTCCACGGATGGGACAGGTGAGTGGATTAACAAATTTGCATCTGATGCGATCTATATTTGGCAGGAAAACCGGGGAGTGAGTTCTGCCAGAAACAGCGGTATTGCGGCTGCACGGGGAAAGTACATCGCTTTTTTAGATTCCGACGACAGGTGGCTCCCTGAAAAGCTTGCCGTTCAGGTTGAGGCGATGGAAGGGGGAGACCCTGTTTCTCATACAGAAGAGATTTGGATAAGGGACGGAAGACGGGTAAATCCAAGGGTCAAACACAAAAAACATTCCGGAAATGTCTTTCTTAAATCGCTCCCGCTTGTTATTATTAGTCCATCTTCTGTGATGATAAAAAGTGAGGTTTTTGACGAGGTGGGTCTTTTTGATGAAAACCTTCTTGCCGCAGAGGATTACGATATGTGGCTGAGGATTACAGCTATCCACCCCGTTCACTTTATAGAAACGCCGTTGATTATCAAAAATGGCGGGCACAAAGACCAGCTGTCGCAAAAGTATTGGGGGCTTGATATGTTGAGGATATATGCTCTTGAGAAGGTTTTAAAATCTGGAGTTTTGGACAGTGAAGGACGTTTGGAAGAGCGGGTGGCTGTTATGGAGGAGATTGTAAAGAAGGCAGTGGTGGTGTTTAAAGGGGCGAGGAAAAGGGGGAACGTTGAAGGGGCAACTTATTTTGAAAACAAGGCAAAGGAATATGAAAAATACATCAAAGACAAAGGCGAAGGTGATGGTGAAAAAAAGTAAGAATCTACCATCGGTTAAGGCAGAGGTCGAGGTTCCCCTTGACAAGGTCGATTTCAAAGACAAAAGATACGCTACCTCTTTTGACCCCGATCCCGCTGATCTCTTGGATTCAGTTGCTGCCTTCGGCGTGATAAACCCGGTGAGGCTCCTTGAGGTGGATGATCGCTACATCACAATCTCTGGCTGGAGGAGGCTCTTTGCAGCACAGGTACTTAATCTCAAGACCATCCCGGCATTGATATATCATAGGGGGGGTGGAG
>JAUWME010000378.1 GCA_030613285.1 Candidatus Zymogenus sp.
GAGGTTGTTGAGTTGGGGGGGGGTGTAGATACTAAATTCATTGTAGATAATAAATGTTTTTTACTATTTTCAGGTGGAGATAGAAAAAAATTTGTCCTAATGAGGAGGGATTTGATGGTAGCTTCAAAGATAAACGTTGTCGTAAATGGGGCAGCGGGCAGGATGGGGAAGATGGTAATAAATGCCGTCTCAGATGATGATGATCTTAAACTTGTGGGAGCTTTAGAGACCACAAAAAATCCCGCCATCGGGAGCGATGCAGGGATAAATGCAGGCGCGAGAGAGTTGGGAGTAAAAATCAGTGATGATTTGACAAAGATTAAAGACGTTGATGTGCTAATCGATTTTACAGTACCGAAGTCAACGTTGGAAGTAGTTTCAGCTGCGTCAAAGATGGGCGTTGCCGTTGTTACCGGCACCACCGGCATTGATGATGCCGGGGTGGACGAGATAAAAAAACATTCCGAGATTATTCCCATCGTCATGGCGCCCAACATGAGTGTGGGGGTAACGCTCCTTTTTAAACTTGCGGGAGAGGTGGCAGGGCTTTTGGGCGATGACTTCAATGTAGAAATAGTCGAGGCGCACCACAACCAGAAGGTCGATTCCCCCAGTGGTACGGCAAAGAGGCTTTTTGAGATAATTGCAAAGGCTCTAAATAGGGACGACAAAAAAGTGGGTGTTTACGGTCGGGAGGGGATTGTCGGGAAACGTACCGAAAAGGAGATCGGGGTCTTTGCCGTACGGGCCGGCGACATCGTCGGGGAGCACACCGTCATCTTCGGCGGAATCGGCGAAAGGATAGAGCTTGTTCACAAGGCCCACAGCCGCATGACCTTTGTCAAGGGTGCCATCAGGGCGGCAAAGTGGTTATGTTCAGTGGATGGAAGTGAAAAAAAATCTGGTCTTTACGACATGAATGATGTCTTGGGATTTTAGGTCTGCACTATTGACATAATTGGGAGAAGATAGATGAAAATTGTAAGATTCTTCGCTGAGGGGTTTGTAAGGTACGGTGTTATTGAGGGGGAAATGGTTGTCGATATGGGAGATGATAATTCCGATGAAGAAGAAATCGAGAGGATAGAATTCCCCCTTTCAGAAGTCCTGCTTCTTGCGCCGTCGACGCCTTCCAAGATTGTCGCGGTGGGGCTGAACTATGTCGATCATGCGGGAGAGGTGGGGATGGAGCTGCCCAAGACACCGATGCTTTTTATGAAGCCATCGACTGCCATCATCGGCCCGGAAGAGGAGATTGTGCTGCCAGAGATAAGCGAAAGGGTTGACTACGAGGGGGAACTGGCGGTGGTCATTGGGAAAGAGGCGAAAAAGGTAGCAGCTTCTGATGCCAAGGAATACATCTTTGGATATACCTGCTTGAATGATGTAACGGCAAGGGATCTGCAATTTGCCGATATCCAATTTACCAGAGCGAAATCCTTTGATACGTTTTGTCCCATCGGGCCGTGGGTGGAAACAGAGCTTGACCCAACAAACCTTGACATCGAGACAACTGTTAATGGCAAGACAATGCAATCTTCCAACACAGAGATGCTAAACTGGGATGTATTTGAGTTGGTCTCGTTTATCTCCGGCGTGATGACTCTCCTTCCGGGGGACGTGATTGCCACAGGAACCCCGGCGGGGATTGGCCCCATTTCGCAAGGAGACATCGTTGAGGTTACCATCGAGGGGATTGGGACGTTGAAAAACAGGGTGGTGTCAGAGAAAAAGCTGGATTAGTTTTATAATATGATCATAATGTTATTGCCTTGGAAAGCGGAAACTTAGTGAATATCAATCTGGATCCCTTTGCTTTGCTGAGGATGACAGCATCTGTCATTCCCTCGGAAGTGGGAATCCAGGCTAAAATAAAATCATAATGTCTTTGCGAGGAGAATATTCATTTAAAAAGGCGACGAAGCAATCGCGTGGAGTTAATTTAGATGTTGGAAAGGAGAAAAAAGTTAGTTGCTTTAGCAACCCGATTGCCGCGCTTGACTTCGTCAAGACGGAGAATGACAAGGTAGTTAAAGTTTTTGATGAAGTAATCTCAATATGTTTTTTGGAAAATCTGTTTTGATATAAAAATTTGTTTTAGGTTGATTTAGTTATTTCTTGAAAGGATTTAGTTGGAATGAAAATTAAATATGCAGATAGAATAGGGTCTCTTCCGCCGTATCTCTTTGACAAAATTGATACCCTGAAAAATGAGATGATTGATAAAGGCGCTGATATTATCGACCTTGGGGTGGGCGATCCAGACCTCCCCACGCCGGCACCCATTGTGGAGGTGATGAAGCGAGAGGTGGAAAAAGCTGAGAACCACCGCTACCCATTCTTTAAAGGTATGGAGGAATTTCGGGCGGCGTGTGCCGATTGGTATAAAGTCAGGTTCAACGTTTCGTTAAATCAGAAGGATGAGGTGCTTTCTGTCATCGGGTCCAAAGAAGCGATCTCGCACATACCGGTTGCCTTTGTCAACCCAAACGATGTTGTCCTCGTCCCGGAGCCCGGTTATCCCGTCTATGCCATCACCACCGCATTTATGGGTGGCGAGGTACACTATATGCCGCTCCTTTCTGAAAATGATTTTTTGCCCGACCTTTCGGCAATCCCGGCTGATGTCGCAAAGAGAGCGGTGCTGATGTATCTCAATTATCCCAACAACCCCACAAGTGCCCCGGTGCTAAAGGGCTTTTTTGAAGAAGCCGTGGCATTTGCAGAAAAAAATGATATCATCATCTGCCACGACGCCGCCTACACCGAGCTGTATTTTGGTGACAATAAACCCGTTAGCTTTCTCGAAACCCCCGGTGCCATGGATGTTGGGATGGAGATTCATTCCTTGTCTAAGACCTTTAACATGACCGGCTGGAGAATCGGCTTTGCCGTGGGAAACAGTGAGATTGTCGGTGGACTTGGAAAGGCAAAGTCAAACATGGACTCCGGGATTTTTCAGCCCATACAGCACGCCGCAATATTCGCCCTAAAAAACGCCGAGGAGCTGACAGCGCCCATAAGGGAAATATACACAAAGAGGAGAAACATCCTTGCAAAGGCACTTTCAAATGCCGGCCTCGAATTTCTAAAACCGAAAGCGACCTTCTATTTTTGGGTAACAGTCCCAGAAGGTGAGACCTCTGAATCCTTTGCGGAGTTCTTGCGGAAGGAGACCCACATTGTTGCTACACCGGGAAACGGTTTTGGCAAGAGCGGTGAGGGATACGTAAGGCTG
>JAUWME010000541.1 GCA_030613285.1 Candidatus Zymogenus sp.
TTTTCTCTTTCTCTCTTTGTCATCGAGTTTATGATTGCCTCGACTTTTTTCATCTCGTCTTCTGCCTGACCAAAGTTTACGGAGCCTGCCATCCCTTTCATTCCGGGAATCATACCAACAAGTCCCTCGATGGAGCCCATCTTCTGGATGCTTTTTATTTGTTGCAGAAAATCATCAAGGGTGAAGGTTCCGCTTTTTATCTTTTTTTCAAGCTTTTTCGCATCTTTGTCATCCACCACTTGTTGAGCTTTTTCAACAAGCGAGACAACATCGCCCATTCCGAGGATTCTTCCTGCCATCCTCAAAGGCTCAAAGGGCATCAGGTCTTTATAGTTTTCTCCCGTACCGACAAATTTTATTGGCGCCCCAGAAACAGCCTTGATGGATATTGCGGCTCCGCCTCTGGCATCACCGTCGAGCTTTGTGAGGAGAATTCCGGTGAGCCCCAGCACTTTGTGGAACTTCTCGGCCACGTTCACAGCATCTTGGCCGGACATTGCATCAGCAACGAGTAGAATCTCCTTTGGGTTTACGGCGCTCTTGATCTTTGCAAGCTCGTTCATCAATTTGTCGTCAACGTGAAATCTTCCAGCTGTATCCAAAACAACCGAATTGATGTTGTTTTTGACAGCATATGAACAGGCATCGACACAGATCTTTACGGGATCATCTGAATTGTTCCCATCAAATACTTCAACTCCAACCCTTTTACCCAGAGAGATTAACTGTTCTCTTGCTGCTGGGCGTCTTGTGTCTGCAGGGACAAGGAGCGTCTTTCTGTTTTTGTTGCTTAGGAAATATCCAAGCTTTCCCGCACTTGTCGTTTTTCCAGACCCCATTAGTCCCACCAACATAATGGGAATTGGTGGGTTTGAGGAATGCAGTTTTTCTGAGCCTTCTCCTCCCAGAAGTTCTACCATCTCATCGTGAACAATTTTTATAAACTGCTGGCCCGGTGTAACTTTTCTGACAACATCTTCGCCCAGGGCCTTCTCTTGAACGCTGCTTATAAACGTTTTAACTACTTTATAGTTTACGTCGGCCCCAAGCAATCCCATACGAATCTCTTTTAGAGCACCTGAGATATTTTCTTCAGTGAGTTTTGCACTCCCCCTTATTTTTGAGAAAACGCTATCAAATTTTTCCGAAATAGTTTCAAACAAAGGATTACTCTAAAAAAAGTTTCTAAAGTTTTCAATAAACAAATTGGTGAGGCGATTTGTCCAAATGGCTTATAGTGATAAGCCCCCACCCAATGTAAAGTACAATATTTTAACTATTTTGTCAAGATTATGTTCTATTTATTTAAATCATCTTCGACAAGATTAATTCTATCAATTACGACGTCTCCTAAACTTTCCCCCAGCTTTCCAAAGATGTATGTAACTATAAGTAGGAGGTAAAAGAGAAGAATGATGAAGAGGAGAAATCCTATTTTTAGCGACATAAGAGAAAAACCGAAATAGAAGAATAACAGTGTAATGAACCAAACGCTGAGTACATTTAGTGTGTATGGCACTGCGGCTTTTTTGATGTTTAACATGATTTCTGAAAAGGAAAATATCGCTTTTAGTTTTTCGTCACATTTTAACATATA
>JAUWME010000156.1 GCA_030613285.1 Candidatus Zymogenus sp.
AAACAGAAAAACTAATTACCCCGGGGGGGCGGCAATGCTGGGCGGGGGGTGGTAATGCTGGGATGGGGGGAAATGTTTTGGGGGCGGTAGGTTTGTTAGAACTGGGGGTTGGAAATTATATTTGTGAAGTATTTACTTTAATATTGGGTTTGTGAGTTAGATAAATATTTGAGAGTCGTGGGTGCAAGGACGACAAACTGCTGAAAAATGGAGGGAAATTCGGATTTGGGTGAGGTATTTATAGGACTTGTTCACTATCCCGTTCTGAACAAAAATGGCGTTGTTGTGGCAACGTCTGTAACTAACCTCGATATTCACGATATAGCAAGGGCTGCCAAAACCTACGGGGTATCGAAATTTTTCATCATAAATCCGATGCAAACCCAAAAGAAGCTCGTCAAGAGGATCGTTGAGTATTGGTGTGAAGGGGGCGGAAAGTCATATAATCATTTACGTGGTATGGCATTAGAAAATGTTGATGTTGTTGACGACCTTACGTCGGCAAAAGATGAAATCATTGCTATTACTGGAGTTGAACCTGAAATTGTAGGGACATGGGCCCGATATGATGGAGGGATTATCACCATTGGAGAACTCAGGAATAAGTTGGACAATGAAAAAACCCCCTTTTTGATACTTTTTGGTACTGGTTGGGGAATGACCGATTCGATAAAGAAAATGTGTACATATATTATAGAGCCAATACGAGGCACCGGTGAATATCATCACCTTTCTGTGCGCTCGGCTGTTGCAATTATTCTTGACAGAATTAGAGGAAGAAACGAAGTTAATAGGTTAATAGGAGACACTAATGTTGCAGATTGATATGTTGGAAAAAGAAAATATGAGATCAGACCTACCGGCCTTCAGGGCCGGAGACACGATCAAAGTATTTGTTAAAATCAAGGAAGGTGAAAAAGAGAGAATACAGGTTTTTGAGGGAACTGTTATAAGGAAAAAAAGGGGGAATAGCCGCGCAAGCTTTACAGTAAGAAAAGTCTCTTACGGTGTTGGCGTGGAGAAAATTATCCCATTACACTCACCTCTAATTGATAAAATCGAGGTCATTCAAAGAGGTAGAGTAAGGAGAGCAAAACTTTACTATTTAAGAAAACTCAGAGGTAAAGCAGCAAGGATTAAAGAACTAAAAAAATTCTAATCCAATTTTCTACTATTTTTGTTGGGGGACGTTTCTGTGATCATCATGGACCTTGTTGTCTCCGGTGTGGGGAAGTTTTCTAAGCCCGTCAAATTTACATTTCACAAGGGATACAACGTTATTTATGGACTTAACGAAAGTGGAAAGAGCACTTTCGCAAAAGCCATTTTGGCGGTGTTTTTTCCAGATGTTTATTCCAATGCACCGGATTTCATCAACTGGCAGCTTGAAGGAAGTTCCCGCTGTTACTTGACTGTCTCTGACGGAAAAGATGTATACAGAATCGTTCGAGATTTCACCCAGAAACTCTCAAACCTTAGCAGATATATAAAAGACAAAAAAGCCTTTGCAATCATCACAAAAGACGAAAAAGAGATTACAGATTTTATTTCCAACTCTCTAAAACTCTTCGATGAAGATATATTTTCCAGTTCTTTTTTCTCCGATGCGGCAAACCTTCCTTCCACAAGCCCCCTTGGATATGTGGGCGCAGTAGCAAAACCTATCAAGAAGGAATCCAAACCGTCCTCAGAAGGCGATCACGAATTGGACGGCCAAGACCCAATGTTGTTAAAAGAAAGACTCGAAACATTGAAGGGTGAAATATCAAGGGCCATAGAAATATCTGATATAGAAACCGCCTTTGATCAAGAACAATCCAACCTTTATGGAATCCAGACACAGATTAAAGAAGTTCGTGATGTCGAAAAAGAAATAGCCGAAGTCAACGAGTTTGTAAATAGATTTAAGGTTTTTGGAGATGTAGAAGGTGTAATCAGTAGAATCGAAAGATTTACTGAATTGGAAAAACGCATCGAAACCACAATCAACCAACTGAAAAGCAAAAAGGGACAAGCAGATGCAGAGCTTATAAACGCAACCTTGCCTTCAATACCGGAACATAAGCTCTTCTTTCCGGGCATTGGAGTTGCAGTCGGTGGGATGGTTTTGCAGATGTCGTTAATTAGGGGCTTCATTGCAGATATAATTCCAGAAAGTTTCCTTGATTTGACAGTCCTATTAATCCCAGCAGGTTTAGGTATGGTGGGATGGGTACTCTGGGAATTTTTCAGCGCATTCCTTTATCATAATAAACTTAGAACCACTGTTTCCGAATCTGACGAGGAATTGAAACAAGCAAAGGCTCGTCATAATTCAGAAACAAGAGATATTAAAGAATTGATGAAATCTCTCGGCTCGGACAATATTGAAGATATTAAAAGAAAAATAAAGAGTTATAATCAGTCTGAAGAGAAAAAAAGCGCGCTGGAAAATAAACTAATTCAATTAAAAGAAGAAAAGGACTACGAAAGGCTTGCTGAAGAAGAGACGACAATAAAAAATAAAATAGATGACTATCAGAGAAAACTTGAAGGTATGCAAGGATTAGGTTTTACACCTCAGGAGATGAAGACAGAAATAGTAAAAATCGAGTCCTTTTTGTCAAAAAAAGGCGTAAATTTTGACAAGTACGATGATGGTAAGACTCAATCTCCAAAGTCTGGGGGATTTGGAGGTGTAGGTAAATCCTCCCGTTTCCCAGAGGATCATTTTGCAAGATCCCTCGCCATCGCCACAGAGCTTGTACAGAAAGGACAAATGGAACCTCTAAGTGAACTTCAAAAAACTTTTAATAAATACATTCAGGTTTTAACCAACAAGAACTATGTCAGAGCAACATTCACCAGTGACGGTGTTATTAAGTTTTTTAAGTCTGATAATCTAATGAGAGTGGGAATTGACAGTATGTCCCTCTCCACAAAAGACTGCGTCTATTTCGCACTAAAACTTGCACTTCTCGATTCCATCCTTACAAGAAGATCAATCCCTGTGATTATGGATGACCCTTTCATTCTCTTTGACGATCAAAGGATGACTACCGTTACTTCCATCTTAAAAGCAATGTCATCAAAGACGCAAGTTATCCTGCTGACAACAAAGCAGGCAGCGGCAAAAAGCGCCGATCGCTCTTTCCAAATCAAATAGTCTCCCCCAATTGCCCCCCCCGATTGTTCCTGCCAGTACCCCAGCCAGTTGCCCCAGCCATTTGATCCTTCCTATTGCTCATGCCATTTGATTCTGCCAATTGTCCCCCCCGATTGCTCCGGCAAGTTGTATCTATTAGTTGTCAGCCTTCACCACCGATTACTCCGGCCAGTTGTCCCTGCCAATTACCCCCGTCAGCTATCCATACCAGTTGCCCAGGCCAATTACTATAATCAAGCGTATTTTTGAGAAACTAATCTATCTCTTTTCGTAATTCATAATGTGCTAAAATTATTTGAAACCAACTAATGCTATTTAACTTTGACAATCGTCTTTATTCTAAAAACGTCAATCTGATATGTGGTGTTGACGAGGCTGGCCGTGGTCCTTTGGCGGGACCTGTGGTTGCTGCTGCGGTGGTGCTTCCCAAGGGGATAAGGCTCGAAGGCCTTCGCGACTCAAAATTGCTTACGGAAAAGAGGCGTTCTTTTTTCTTTGATGAGATAACAAACATTGCGCTAAAGTGGGCAACGGGCTTGGTTGGGCCGAAAATAGTCGATGATATAAACATCCTCAATGCCACACTCCTTGCAATGAAAGAGGCAGTTACAAAATTGGAAGGCAGTTTTGACCTGATACTTGTGGACGGCAGAGACGAAGTTCCCGTCAACATGGTTCAGCAATCCATTATCAAGGGCGATACCCTATCTGCTCATATTGCGGCGGCGTCGGTTCTGGCAAAGGTAACCAGAGACAGAATCATGATAGATTACCACAAAAAATACCCCCAATACAATTTCATCAGAAATAAGGGCTACGGTACCAATGAGCATAAGGCGGCACTATTAGATCACGGCCCTACCCCGATTCACAGGAGGACATTTTCTGGGGTTAAAGAGGTGTCTTTTGGATAATGTTTCTAAAGGAAGACTGGGAGAGAAGGCGGCAAAAAAAAGGCTCCTTCAATTGGGATACAATATCATCGAAACCAACTACAGGGTAAAGGAGGGTGAAATCGACATCGTTTCTATGGATGGCGATGTTTTGGTTTTTGTTGAAGTGAAGGCAAGGAGTGGCAAAAAGTTTGGAAGCGCTGAGGAGGCCGTCGATTCAAAAAAGATGGTAAAGCTTTCCGAAGTGGCACTTTCGTACATTACCGAGAAGTCTCTTCATGAAATGACGATTCGATTTGACGTTGTGGCGGTGGATATGTCGGTGTCTCCTCCGAAAATAAATATTATCAAGAATGCTTTTGAATCCACTGTTTGAGATGGTGGCAAACACTAAACACAATAGATAAAATCATTTCACATCATTTCACAGAATTGCGTCTTTCTATGATTATTTTGTAGAATTCTTCCGATGAAAATTCATCTACTGCTTTATTTAATGCTTCAGTAAGAGCTTCACTAATTACCTGTTCATATTCTGAAATTATTCCTAACCAAAGAACGTTGGATTCATCGCCTTTAAATTCTTTTCGCCATACAGGTTTTAGAGATACATTATCAACAATTTTAATCTCAATTAGGACACTATGCCAAACCATCATATAAAGATCTAACCAAAAATCTAATATATTGCCTTCAATTAATGCATCATAATCTGAAATGTTTTCAGGCAAAACAGTTGTAATTGACACTTCATATCCCGCCTCTCTTAACGCTTCAGCAAAATATTTGGTTAGTACATTCTCAATTTTGTCGTTACTATCAATCCAACCTAAAACCATGCCGTAAGTATTTCTTTTATTTCCAATATGTTCTTTATGACCCTCTTCTCTTTTATCAATGAAAGTCTTGACTAAAATCTTACCTTCCTTTTTGTTTGAAACCTTATTTATGGGCTCATGATTGACTTTTACGATAGTTGGGCCTACTGCGCAACCACTTGAAAAAACAAAGAACAACACTATAATTAACACTCTTGACAATTTCATAACTTATATCCTCTTTAGTATACTACTATAAAACGACAACTAAGCATTGGGAAACAAACAACAAATCATTCAAAACAAACTAAATGAATCGTGTTGCTTAAGCAACCCTATTTCCCCAATGTACTTTATTGCTAACAGTGGTGTCAAGCATTTTTTAATATTTTCAAATATTATTTAATTAAATGTATATACAACTCCTTCATTTGGCAAATATTCTGCAACCAAACGAGACTGCTTGCTACGTCTGCCTTTGACAGGCTCACAAAAAAGGTGGGCCGTTTCCAACCCACCCTGCCCTTTCCAAATGTATCTTAAATTCCAAAACCAAGTTCTTATTTAAAAACAAGCTCACTACGTATAATCACTCTCACAACATCCAGTAACCCCCCACACAACGTCCAGCAACCCTTTACGCAACAACTCCCTCAATATCCAACAGCCCTTTATGTGGCAACCCCCCACGGGGTGCAGTTATACGCCTCATGTTCCGCCGTAGCCAACCTTGACCTTTCCATCTTCCACTATCACCGGAACCTTTCTTATACCATCGCTGTGGACAAGCATCTCGTCCATTTTTGCCTTATCACTTGTAACATCGAAAAACTCCGCATTGTCGTAGGCCGACCTGGCCCTATCAGTATGGGGTCATCCATGTTTCCCGTAGATAAAAACTTTTTCACTCATTTTTATGTCTCCTGTTTTTTTGGTGTTGTGGCTTGTTGTTGCAGTATTCCATAAAATTTGGGATGTGTCAAAGAAAAACTTGTTGGTTAAGTACTAAAATCATTTGCTTTTTTTTCAATTTCATACTAATATTACTTTACAAAAATAACTCATTAAAACTCGAAAGGCAAAAAAAAATGAAAGATGGATTTAAAACGAAACTCAACCCGATATTCTATCCGGAAAGCGTCGCCATTATTGGCGCCAGCACCAACTTTGCAAAATGGGGGTCATTTATAATGTCCCACATGATCGTTGGCGGCTACCTCGGAAAGATATTCCCCATTAACCCAAAGAACGAGATGATATATGGAAGAAAGGCCTATAAAA
>JAUWME010000018.1 GCA_030613285.1 Candidatus Zymogenus sp.
ATTATCTGTCATTCCCGTGAAAACGGGAATCCAGGCTAATATAAAATCATAATGTCATTTTCTTGGAAAGCTGGAATTTGGTGGATATTATTCTGGATCCCCAGTCAAGATGAGGATGACGGTATTCTGGATTTCTTTGTCAAGCAGGCAATGGCAGAATAGTTGAATGTCATTCTCTTTGAGGGTGTGATGAATCTCTGTCGTTTGGTCTTTGTTTGGGGTTGATATTCAAAGGCGTTGGTTTGCCGCCAAGTGCATGGACGCTTCAGACTTGAAAGAAAGGATAGGGTGGAGAGAACTCCAAAAGAGATATCGACTTACAAAAAATTCCCATCTCAAAAGAAATGATCTATTTCATTGTTAATGGATTGGTAATTGAACGGCGGGAGCTGATAAGGCATGGAGAGCATAAAAAAATGGGGCATTGTTTTGCCCCATTTTGTGTAGCTGCATAAAATTAATTTCTTGATATTTGAGATGAAAAACTTGCTTCTCCCCTATCTCAAATGTCTTATTTCTAAACCGATTTTACTGGATGGGAGACTTGAGAAATTTTGTTACTATTAGTTCGATAAGCAGACCGTATATGGCGCCAGCGAACTCGATTATAATAAATCCCATTATATCGCCGTTTGCAAGGGGAAATATCGACATAAGCAGGGATACGATAAGGCCCATTACAATCCCGTGAAGCAGATAGTTCATCCCCTTGAGGTTAGAGATTCCAATGGAGAAGCCTATCATTGTTCGATTCAATATGATGCCAAGTATCATTGCAAGATTAAGGACGAAACCTTCCTGTTCGGGGGCAGCGCGAGTAAGAAGCCAGCAGACTACACCAAAGATGGCTCCTAATATTACCGCGGATAAAAGACGCATTCCCTTTTTATTCACTTTGTTTCCCCCTTATAAGATAGATAGATAATCCTGTTCTTTGCACAACAACCCATTTTTAGCTACAAAGAACTCGTTGTTGTATTACAGTCCCAGGTCTTCTTTTAGGAACCTGCTCCCTTCTTCGGGGAGGATCATGTCTCCTCCCTCTCTTGGGAGGGAATCCGGCTTGAAGCACTCGATTATCGAATTGCCCGATTCGTCGGTGGCCATTCCGCCGGTTTCTGGGTCAACACGGGAAAAGACGATTCCCTCAGGTATTGGAAAGACCTTGATCGGCATATCTTTTGTGGCCTTCTTCATAAAATCGAGCCAGATTGGGGCCGCGGCTTTTGAGCCGGTCTCATATCTTCCAAGGGTTTTTTCGTCGTCAAAGCCCACCCACACTCCTGTGGTTAGCTGTGGAATAAATCCCATAAACCATGCATCGATATATTTATTTGTTGTACCGGTCTTGCCGGCGGTGGGCCTTCCCAGGGCCTTGACTCTGGTTCCTGTGCCGGTCTGGACGACGCTTTCCATAAGGCTTGTAATGATGTATGCTGTTTCGGGACTGATGACCGGTTCTGATTTGGGGAGATTTTCTTCAATGACGTTTCCGTCTCTATCGACTACCTTGGTTACAAAAATTGGTAAGGGTCTGTTTCCGCCATTGTTAAAGGTGGAGAAGGCGTTGGTCAGCTCCAGTGGTGAAACGCCGCTGGCTCCCAAGGCTATTGCAGGAACAGGGGTCAGAGGAGATGTAATCCCCAGTTTTTTTGCATAGTCCACAACATAATCAGGTCCGATGTCAAAGACAATCTTTACAGAGACCACATTTCTTGAGAGCATCAACGCCCGTCTTAACGTTGTGGGGCCGTAAAATTTGCCATCGTAGTTTTTGGGTTTCCAGACACCGCCTCTGGAGTACTTGTCTTTGTAGACTATCGGAGAGTCGTAAATGATGGTGGCGGGGGTATAACCCTTGTCAAGGGCTGCAGAGTAGATTATTGGTTTAAACGATGAGCCGGGTTGCCTTCGAGATTGAATACCGCGGTTAAATTCACTTCTTCTAAAATCGTATCCACCCACAAGTACCTTAACGTAGCCCGTGTTTGGTTCCATCGATACGATGGCTCCTTCGACCTGTGGGTCTTGGTCGAGAGCAAGTCGGTAGTTGTTGCTTGATGTCATCTCAAGAATCTTGACAAGAATGATATCTCCACTGCTTAGAGCGGAAGAGGGTCTTGTGATGTTGCCGTACGGTGAACTGGGATTGAACTTTCTTGCCCAGCTCATGTTGGCCAGAGCGATTTTTCCGTTGTGGTTCCCAAGGTTTACCGATACAACCTTGTTGGCGTTATCGACCTTTGTTACAATTGCTTTGTAAGTTTTACCAACGACAAGTGGCTCTTCGCCGTATTTGTCTTTCAATTTTTCTTTAAATTCCTCGGCCTCTTCATCTTTGAGGGTGTCCAAGGCGCCCCGCCAACCCTGTCTTTTATCCAACTGTTTGAGTCCCTTCCTCAAGGCTTCTCTGGCGTATCCCTGCATATCGACATCAACTGTTGTGTAGATAGAGAGTCCTTCTCTGTAGAGAGCGGTGGAGCCATACTTCTTTTCGATGTAGCGTCTGACGTGCTCAATGAAATATGGGGCTTTTTCCTTTGTAGGATTTGTGAACCTTTTCAATACTATCTCGGTATTGAGGGTCTCATCCATAATCTCTTGTGTGATGTATTTTTCTTTTAACATCATTGTCAGGACATACTTTTGGCGTTCTTTGGATAGCTCCCAGTGCCGATAGGGCGAAAAGCGATCAGGCGCCTTTGGGAGCCCCGCAAGAAGCGTGCATTCTGCAAGGTTTAGTTCCTCGACCGATTTTCCAAAGTATATCTCAGACGCTGCCTCCACGCCGTATGCTCCGTAACCGAGGTAAATCTGGTTGAGGTAGAGGTAGAGAATTTCCTCTTTGCTGAGGTAGTTTTCAATGCGGTATGCGAGTATTGCTTCTTTGATTTTTCTTGAGATATCGACTGTGGGAGTAAGGAGGAGGGTCTTGATTAATTGCTGGGTGATTGTGCTTCCTCCCTCAACGACTCTGCCAGCCTGAATGTTGTGGATAAACGCCCGAATAATTCCGCGGATATCGATGCCGGGGTGCTCGAAGAAATCGTCGTCCTCGGCTGCCACAAAGGCCAATACAAGCATCTTTGGGATATTTTCATACTTCGCCAATACTCTTCTTTCAACGAAGTACTCTCCAATAAGTTGCCCGTCTGACGCATAGACTTTTGTAACGATACTGGGTCTGAAATCTTTGAGCGCTGTAACGCTTGGCAGATCCTGGGAAAAATAGTAGTAAGTTCCATAAGAGATGGTTGTAACCAGAATCATAAAGACCGCTGTGATTGTAAGGAAGATGACAATTGCCATTCTTCTCTTTTGAGATTTGGTTTCGGAAAGCAAAATGAGGCTTTCTTCGGATGTTTTGTATTGACGTGTCATGGTTTTTTTACATTGAGTTTATTAGTATTTACTTTTCTCGAAAGGTTGATTTATTTGTTTTGCTGCCATTGTTTTTAGAACAATAGCAACTGATAAAGTTCCCTTTTTTTAAGCCTAAAGCATTTTCTGAACAAAGGCCTCCTCTCGAATTTGCTTTAGCCACTTGTCAAAGAGATAGATTTTTCTCTTGTTTGCTAAAATCGCTTTGATTTCGTCCTCTACATCCTCTGCTTTTACTCCTCCGGGAATTGGTTTTGAATCGGTTAATTTAAAAATCATAAATGCCCTGGGTGTTGCGATAACTTCGCTAATTTCGCCCAACTTCATGGTCTTTAGTCTTGCAGTAAATCCAGCTCCAACATCCTTTGGGTGGATAAATCCCATATCTCCGCCCTTTGAGGCGTCTGGGGCTTTAGAATATTTCTTTGCCAATTCGGCAAAGTTTGCCCCGCTTACGGCCATTCTTCTTATTTTATCTACTTCTCTTCTTATGCTCAAAAGCTCTTTATTTGTTATACCCGTGGGGATTGGAATGATAATCTCACTTATCCGATATTGTTTGAGGTCGGCGTATTCCGATTTATGTTTGCTGAAGTATGCTTGAATCTCCTCATCGGTAACAATGATGTGAGCTCCAATCTTTTTTGCAATAAGCCGCTGCTTTTTCAGCTGGTATTTTTTCTCTTCCTTGTAGTCTGGAAGTGTTTTATCAACTTTTGCAAGTTTCTCCCGGAGCTCGGTATTTGATAGGCCGTAGAGTGCCATCTCCTCTTTAATAATTTCATCAACTTCCCTATCCTTGACAACAATGCCATATTTTCTCACTTCATTGTTCAGAATTTTCTTCAAGATAAGCTGCTCCAGGACGATCTCTCTCGCTTCCTTGACGGTCATACCGTTTTTAAGGACCCTGTCGAGGTTACCCTTGACATCATCACCGCCCTCTTTTAAAAGCTCACTGTATGTTATCGTTTCATCGTTCACAATAGCTATGGCCTCGTCTGTAATCTCCTTGGCGATTGAATGCAAGGAAAATGTTGCCACAAAAAGTGCCACGATTGCAATGACTAAAACTCTTTTCATCTTTGTACTCCTCTTAAATATCATCTCTTTTTGTAATCGTATTGTTACATCTTTATTTCTTCCAAGATAGTTGGATTTACCTCAATCTTGGTTTTCTTCTTTATCTCACTAAACCACTTCCCGTATTCTTCTTCTATTTTTACTCTTTTCAACTGTTCTTCAATTTCGGACCTGGCCTCATCAAGGGTCATATCTTTTGCGTTTTTAATGCCAATGACCTTAAAGATATGATAGCCATACGGACTCTTAATAACTTCACTTAGTTCGTCTTGTTTCATGTCAAAGACCACTTCAATAAACGGGGGCATTTGGTCTTTGCTAAAATAGCCGAGGTCGCCACCGTTTGAGCTGTCGGGAGAGATGGATTCAGTCCTTGCTATCTCTGAAAAATCTCTTCCCCCTTCGATCTCTTTAAGGAGTCTGTTTGCATCTCCCTTGTCCTCAACCATTATCTGAAAGGCTCTGACCATTATGGGTCTATTGTAATCTTCCTTATTTTCGGTGTAATATTCCTCTACCTCCTCAGGAGTTACATCTACACTTTCGCCGGTAATCTTTTCAACCAACTTCAACAATAGTATTTGATACTTTGACTCAATCTTCCATTGCTCAATGTTAATATCATTTTCCTTGAGCCAATCGGCAAATGTTACAGCGATTTCTTTCTTCTTGAGCCACATTTCAAAAGTTAAAGAGTCGTCATCTTTAGTGTCTCTGTTGTTGAACTGTTTTTTGAGTTTTTCCAGCTCAGCGTTGTATTCAGAAGTAAGCTCATCCATTTTTGTTTCGATCTCGGCTTCAGAAACAGTTATTCCAAGGTTTTCTGCCTCTGTTGTCAAAATACTCTTTTCGATAAGTTGGTTTAGAAGATTAAGCTTGATTGCTCTTGCCTTCTCCTTATCAATGGATTCATCATTCGGGAGCTTGGACTTCAGGTCTCTTATCGCCGCCTCAAATTCAGTTGTGGTAATAGATTTGTCTCCTACCACCGCCAGAACTTCCCCCCCATCTTTTTCAATAACCCCATCTTTACCACATCCCGTGGGGGCAACAAAAAGGATAACAGCCAATAAAGCAATTGGAAGCCGTGTTGTCATTTTTCCAGTTTTCACTGATTTTATAGAATTCGTAAAAGTATTCATTTTCCTATCCTACCTCTCTTAAAACATCTTCGTCTATTTCGATATTAATACGTTTTTTTAGATCCTCTACGTAGTTTTCAAAAAGATCTTTTTCTTTCTTGTCGGTAATAAGTCTTCTAATTGTCGCGCTTACATCTTTTAGCGGGGATGTTTTGATTGTTTTTGATTTATCGAGCCTTATGATGTGAAATCCGAAATCTGTTTTGACAATCGAGCTTATCTCTCCCGGTTTTTCAAGGAGAAAAAGGGACTCTTCAAAATTGGGCATCATTTGGCCCCGTGTAATCTCTCCAAGGCTTCCTCCCATCTTTGCGCACGGCCCCACCGAGAACCGCACTGCCAGCTCAGAAAAATCTTTTCCCATTGAAAGAAGGCGCAAAATCATCTCGGCGTCTTCCTTCTTCTTTACAAGAATATGACTTGCCTCAACGACCTCTGTGGTAAACTGGCCGATGTTTTTGTAATAGTATTGCTTGACCTCTTCTTCAGTAACAGCAATCCTTCCATCAAATTCTCTTCTCAACAGTTCATTGATGAGGAGGTTTCTGCGATAGCTTTCAATATTGTAACGAATAGTATCGTCATTGGGAATGCCACGTTTGATTGCTTCTTCGACGAGAAGCTCTTGAGTGATCAGTCTCTGGACAAATTCACTTTTATCGTCTATGGTTTTTATAGATGCCCTTGCGTGCACAGAGAGGTTGTCCATCTCCCAGATGTACTCGCTAATTGTAATGGTTTGACCGTCAAAATATGCGACATTTTCACTTCTGCTGCAGCCAATAAAATAGGAAATGAAGCCAAGAAGCAAGCCCAAAAGACAAATAGACACAAATTGAATAATGAACTGCCGGTTCATAAACCATCTTCTAAAAAATATCTTTAAAATATAACATATTGCGCCAAATTTTGCAATAGAATTTTCAAAGAGTTCAAAAGCTCTTCAATTTCCACCGTGGTGGGGGTAATTTTTAGTGTTCCGTCGGTAGAAACACCATATCGTTCCGGCTCTCGATTTACCAAGGCGACGATTTCACCCGTATCTACGAGGGCTTTTTTGTGGAATGTTGTGCTTATGCGGCCTCCTTGATATTTGACGCTGATGATTCCGGCCCTCCGAGCAAGAAACCTAATTTCTGTAAGGTCAATAAGGTTGGCAACCTCTTGTGGCGGCACTCCGAAACGGTCTTTTATTTCATCGGTGATTTCTTTTAGGCTCGTTTTGTCTTTGGCGTTGATTAATTTTCGATAGAGGGAGAGCCGAACTGTGGAGTCGGGAATATATTTATCTGGTATAAATGCGGATATTGGGATGGTAATCTCAGGATCAAATTCGATGGTTGGGGTTTCCCCCTTAATGCTGGTTATTGCTTCTTTGACCATTTGATTGTACATCTCAAAACCAACGGCGTTGATGTGTCCAGATTGATCCTTTCCCAGGAGGTTTCCGGCGCCGCGGATCTCAAGGTCATGCATGGCTATCTTCATACCAGAGCCAAGCTCCGTAAATTCTGAGATGACTTTTAATCTCTTTTCGGCATTTTGAGTTAGACCCTTTGTGCCGGGAACGAGGAGATAGGTGTAGGCCCTTACGCTTGAACGGCCCACCCGTCCACGAATCTGGTAGAGTTGGGCAAGACCAAACATATCTGCCCTGTTAATAATCATGGTGTTTGCCGAAGGGATATCAAGGCCCGATTCGATGATAGCGCTGGAAAGGAGGAGATCAATCCTCTTATTGATGAAATCGAGCATCACCTTTTCCAGTTCGTTTTCTTTCATCTGGCCGTGGGCCACCCCAATTTTTACCTCTGGGAGGAGTTCTTCAAGGTAGCCGTGCATTGCCGGGATGCTCTTTACTCTGTTGTGTACAAAAAAGATCTGCCCCCCCCGATTGATTTCTCTGAGCACCGCCTCTTTGATTACGTCAGGGTCAAATTCCAAAACGTAGGTTTTGATGGAAAGGCGGTTTAGAGGGGGGGTGTTGATGACAGATATATCCCGGATTCCCATCAAAGACATAGAAAGTGTCCTGGGGATTGGGGTTGCGGTCATGGCGAGCACGTCAAGCTGGGTTTTTATCTTGATTATTTTTTCCTTGTGGGTAACTCCAAAACGGTGCTCTTCATCCACAATCAAAAGCCCCAGATCCAAAAAGGAGATGTCCTTTGAGAGGAGCCTGTGAGTGCCGATGACGATGTCAACAGTCCCGTCTTTGAGGCCAGTAATTACCTCTCCTTGTTGGTTCTTTGTGAGAAACCGAGAGAGCATCTTCACATTTACAGGGTAGTTTGAAAACCTCTCCTTAAACGTGAGGAAGTGCTGCTCGGCAAGGATTGTCGTCGGGACAATTACCGAAACTTGTTTTCCCTCCATAACGGCGATGAAGGCCGCCCTCATTGCCACCTCAGTCTTCCCGTAGCCGACGTCTCCAGAGATGAGACGATCCATTGGAGTGGGGCTTATCAAATCTGCAATTAGCTCCTCTGTGGCCTTTAGCTGGTCGGGAGTTTCTTCAAAGGCAAACTCCGCCTCAAAGGCGGCAAAGTCATCTTTGGGCGAGGTAAAAGAGTACCCCGGATTTGCCTTTCGCTTGGCGTAAAGCGCCGCAAGCTCCTTTGCCATCTCCATAATCTTGGTCTTGACTTTGGCCTTCGATTTTTCCCATACCCCACTACCCAGCTTGTCGAGTTTAAGCAAATCACTGTTTCCTCCCCTGTAGCGATGCAGGAGGGATATCTTATCCACTGGAATGTAGAGTTTGTCGTCATCTTCATATTCAATGTGGAGAAAGTCACCCGTAATATCCATGACCTTGAGGTTCAAAAGGCCGATGTACTTTCCAACGCCAAACCTGTTGTGAACCACATAGTCACCTGGGCTTAAGGGGTCAGATTGCGTTATTGTCTCACCGAGGCCACCCGGCCTGGCCTTTCTTATCTTTACCTTTGCTCCAAATATCTCCTCTTCGGTAATTATCACAAGACCCTGTGAGGGGTCTTCAAACCCATTGCTCAAACCTCCAACGAGGATTGCCCCCTTCGTCTCTCCCCTTAACCATGCATTGAATGTCAAATCGTGGAGCACCATCTCCACGTTGTGGTTATTGAGGAGGTCCGAAAGGCGTTTCCCCTGATTTTTAGTAAGACAAACAATGACGACCCTGTTTCCCTCATTTGTCTCGCGGATTATTTTTTTTGCCAGCGGCGCGAGGAGGGCATCCCCCTTCTTTATCCCCTTTATTTTTGCCCGCAAAGATGAGTGATCGACGATATCAACGCGGATGGTTTTGTCTGTCTCCTCGGTAACGATGGGGTTTAGTTTGATAATGCCCGTCTCGGTGAAGTGGTTTTTTATCTCGTCTGGGGATATGAAGAGGTCATCTACGGGCAGTGAGGGGTCTTTCTTTTCGATGGAGCGATTGTAGTTGTTAAGAGAAAGGTTATGAAATTCAAAGGCCTCACTGAAAACCCCGTCAGGTTCCTCGACGAATATGAGGGCGTCATTGGGGAGATAATCAAAGAGGGTATTCATCTCACCATAAAAGGCAGGGGCCTGTGCCCCAAGGCCCGGCGGTATTCGAAAATCCTCAATTTCATCAATCATCTTTCTGACCCTTGGCACAGGGGTATCGACCTTGGCGCCGGTTTCTCTAATCCAACTGATTCCCCGCTTTTTGTTCTCTTCGGTAAGGACAAGCTCTGACGCCGGGAGGACTTCAATTGTTCGTATCTCGTTGATGGAGCGCTGGGTTTCGAGCTCAAATGTCCTTATGGATTCCACAACATCGCCAAAGAACTCCAACCGAACGGGATTGAGTTTTGAAGGCCCGTAGAAATCGAGGATTCCCCCACGGACAGAATAGTCTCCGGGGTTTTTGACGACATCCTGATATGTATATCCTGACAGGATGAGGAAATTGACAATGGAATCTAACTCTATCTCATTTCCTCTAACGATATTGATTTTTGATTTGGATAAGTGTCTTTTTGGCAAGACCTTTGTTATCACAGAGCGAATTGGCGCTACTACAATGTATGTTGGGTTAGAGGATGATTTGGCGCTGTCATCCCCATTCATTTTCGATAGTGTTCTGATTCTGGAGATGGTGGTGTCAATCTGGGGGGAGAGGCGATCGTAGGGGTCAAAATCCCAGGAGGGAAGGGGAAGAATCTCTGGCCCTCTGGGGATGCCCATTGTGAAAAATTCAAGGTTTGTTACCGCCTCGTCAAACTTCCCTTTTGTTGTAATAAACAGGAGAGGTTTTTTGGAGCTGATAGATGTTTTGACTGCGAGATTGTGGGGGGAGGAGCCTGTCAACCCTGTGATGTTTAGTCCAGTCTGTTTTTTTTCTGCAGATGAGAGTATGGCCTTGATGGACTCGTCTGTGCCTGTTGGGAATCTTTCATGCATTGTTTTTTTCGTGCTCTATTTGACAACTAAAAATCGGCTTGAGACAGCGGGGTGGTTTTTGGTTTATTGATTGTACTGTTTAAATAGTTGGACATTGAAAGTAAAAGAAATTGAAATTTTAGATTTAAAGAGTGGTCAGACAAAAACTATATTCCTGTAATATTTATTTGACTAATTATGGAAATATTTAAGGGAAAAGGGGGAGATCGGTCAACCCCGTCTCTTCCGGAAGGCCAAGGATAAGATTCATGTTCTGGATGGCCTGGCCTGCCGCCCCCTTTACGAGATTATCTATCGCCGTTACGATGACCAGCCGTTTCGTTTTTTCAACAACCACAGCCCCGATGTCTATAAAGTTTGAACCCCTTACCCATGCCGTGTTGGGAATTACCCCCGATGGTAGAATTCTCACGAATGGCTCATCTGCATATATATTTGAGAATGTATTAAGTACTTCATCAAGCGAAGTTTCTTCTTTAATCTCAGCGTAGATGGTGGTGAGAATTCCCCTGTTTATTGGTATAAGGTGGGGGGTGAAAGTAATGGTGATCTCTTTTGATGCGGCGGTTGTGAGGTTTTCCTCGATCTCAGGTGCGTGGCGGTGGTTTCCCACCTTGTAGGCGTGGAGGCCTTCTGCGATTTCTGGAAAGTGGGTTAAAGGTGATGAAACCCTGCCGGCTCCTGTGACCCCGGACTTTGAGTCGACAATTATTCCATCGGTTTTAATCAATCCTTTTTTTAGTAGGGGATAAAGCCCCAAGATTGCTCCCGTTGGGTAACAGCCGGGATTTCCCACAATATTCGCATCTTTTATCTTGTCTCTGTACATTTCTGGGAGGCCGTAGACCGCCTTTTCTAAAAGATTAGGCTTTGTGTGGAGAGCGTAAGTGGCTTCATAAGTTGCAATGTTGTTAAAGCGAAAGTCGGCGCTGAGATCAACCACTGGCATAATATTATCTTTAGAAATATTATTTTGAGAGTCCTTGGCTGAAGCACCCGCTGCACCCATAGATAATACACTTACAGCCTCAACAGAAGCCCCGTGGGGTAAAGCCGTAAATGCGCCATGGACACGGCCCTTAATATCAGCGTAATTTGGCTCTTCAAAGGTGAGGTCATCGTAAGCGCCCCTGAGGTGTGGAAAGACCTCTAATACCGATTTCCCGCTGTTTTGTCGAGATGTTATTACGGTAACTTCCATGTTGGGGTGATGGCGGAGGAGCCGAAGAAGCTCGCCGCCTGTGTATCCGCTTGCGCCTATGATTGCAATCTTAATCATGCTATTTCCGTTAAAAGTTTAAATCCTTTTTGCTTTGATGCTATTTGCTTGGCTTTTGAAATATTTTGCAGATACCATCTTTTAACCTTTTCAGGTGGGGTTAAAGCAGACTCCCCTAATATTGCGGCAGACCCTTCTGTTTGTATAAAAGGTAATTTACAAATAATAACAATCTGGGGTAAAAAACTTCAATATATAAAAATGTAGTTGAGAGTATAGCAGGACGTATTTTAGAAAACAATTTATTGGCCCTGTATTTGTTTGATTAAGACTCCTGTCGGTCTTTATCGGGACAGAATGTGGTGTATAGTATTTATTCCAAAACGAATCACAAAACATATCCCCAAACGGAAGGAATGGGGATATGTTTTTTGCTGCTTGGTTTAGTTCTTGGAGATTACCTCTTGGAGAACTGGAATTTGGCCCTTGCACCTTTAAGGCCATATTTTTTTCTTTCCTTGGTTCTTGAATCTCTGGTGAGAAAACCGGCTTTTTTAAGTGTTGAACGAAGGTCTGCATCGTAGAAGAGCAGTGCCTTTGAGATGCCGTGTTTGATGGCTCCAGCCTGACCGGAGTGTCCGCCGCCTGATACGTTTACGTTGATGTCGAATTTGCCTAATGTGTTAGTAATTTCCAACGGTTGATTAATTATCATTTTGGCGGTTTCCCGATGGAAATAGTCATCCAGTATTATTTTGTTTACGACGATATCTCCCTTGCCGGGTTTCATATAAACTCTGGCGATGGAGCTTTTTCTTTTTCCTGTGGCGTAATATTGTGGTGATTGAGCCATTTGACTTTTTAACTCCTTCAAAAGTTATCTAATGTATCGAACTTGCATTAGCCGATACTGGTTTACAGGTTTAAGGTTTTTGGGTTTTGGGCGTTGTGGGGATGAGCTGGGCCAGCGTAAACCTTTAGTTTTGTTATCATCTGTCTGCCGAGGCTGTTTTTTGGGAGCATCCCGCGAACTGCCTTTATGATTAAGTCTTCTGGTTTTTTCTCAAGGAGTTTTTCCGCAGAAATTTCCTTTATTCCCCCCGGATAGCCGGTGTGTCTGTAATACTTTTTATCTTTAAGTTTTTTACCGGTAAGCTTGATTTTTTCTGCGTTGACTACAACAACAAAGTCTCCGGTGTCAACGTGTGGTGTGAAGATCGGTTTCTTTTTGCCTCTAAGGATTGAGGCAATTTCTGATGCAAACCTGCCGAGGATTTTTTCGTTGGCGTCGACAAGGAACCAATCTTGTTCAAAACTCCCGCTTTTCATGCTAACTGTCTTCATCTATTTTATCTCCAATCTCTTTTTTGAATTACTATTTGATCTAATATTGTTGAGTTACTAACCTTGCTTTACGCTCCCTTATTTTTACTTCTACTTCCTAATATTTTTCACACTCCTGCTTGCCCCAAAAAATCTACTAACCCAAACCAGATCAACATTACCAACCCTAACTCCCCTTTATAGTACTAATTTGAGGTAATGTCAATAGTTATTTGAAAAAAACTGTTTGGCCGAAAGCTATTTAAAAAATCCATTTAAAGGAACAATTGACAAAAATTGCAAAAAGAAAGAATTGTCAACACGAAAGTTGAGGATATACTAGGTTTATCTCATCAACAACGACACGTTGAATCTTCCCTACTACCTAATTAGATATTTCTGCAATCTCATCAACAACGACACTTTCAACCTTCCCAACTACCTAATCAAATATTCCAGCAGCCCCCGAATCAAATGTCCAGCAACCTTCCTAATCTACCTAATCAAATATTCC
>JAUWME010000516.1 GCA_030613285.1 Candidatus Zymogenus sp.
AAGGTTGGCGGGGGCGCCAGAGGGGCTGGGGATGAGCTTATAGAATTTTTAGAGCTCACAGATTCTGTTGCAGTAACAAGCCCCCTTGTTTCGGGTGTAATCCCGTTTGACCACGAAAGGAACATGACAGTTGGTGGGTCAAAGGGGACAATTTCTGGAAATTATGCCATGGAGGAGGCGGACTTTCTTGTGGCCGTGGGGACGAGGTTCGTATGCCAGTCGGACTGCTCAAGAACGGGCTACCCCAAGGTGAAGGGAGTTGTCAACATAAACGGCGACGTTGAGGCCGCAACGCATCTTAGAAAAACCGTGGCGTTGATTGGAGACGCTGCAAAAACGTTGGGCAAGCTCAATGATGAGCTGAGAAAGTCTAAATCCGCAAGTGGCAATAAAAAAGCCAAATGGTTAAAAGACTGTGGGGACAAAAGGCGAGAGTGGGATGATTTTAGGAAAAAGCGCTACGATAATCCCATATTGTTTGATGAGACTTGGCAAGAGAAGGTACTGACCCAGCCGGCTGCAATTAAGGCCGCTACCGATTGGGCCAGGGCAAACGATGCGGTAACCTTTTTTGATGCCGGGGACGTTCAGGCAAACGGCTTTCAGATTGTCGAGGACGACAGGCTGGGAAGGACGTTCACCGATACGGGGGCGAGCTACATGGGCTTTGCGGCATCGGCGCTTCTTGCCACCGCCCTTTCGTCAAAGCCCTTTTATGGCCGTGCGTGGACGGGGGAGGGGTCTTTCACCATGAATCCCCAGATTTTAATCGACGGCGTTCACCACGGCGCTACGGGCTGTATCCTGATTTTTGATAACAGGAGGATGGCGGCGATATCAGGGTTGCAATACGACCAGTACGGCATCGACTATGCCACCAACGATTCAGTCAAGGTCGATTATGTTGCCTGGGCAAATGCCACATCGGGAGTTGTTGGTATCGATGGGGGAAAATCCACCGAATCTTTGATTGCGGCCTTGGACGAGGCAAAGAGACACGATGGTCTCTCATTGGTTCACGTCCCGGTTTACAGCGGGAAGGATCCCTTGGGTGGGATGGGAGTCTTTGGGCGTTGGAACGTTGGGAACTGGTGCAAAGATACCCAAGCCTTGAGGCACAAAATCGGGCTTTGATTGTAGATTGGTTTCTGACACAATATTGTTTTAAGGTAGTAATGCGATTTAAGATAGAGTAATGTATTCTTATAAAACCGTTTGTTGAAAAGATTGGTGGATATAATAAAAGAGAGGAAAATGGCAAAAGGTAAAATATCAAAGAGTAAAAAACTAACGGGGATTGAACGCAATCTCACAAGCTACGCCGATGAAGAATTCAGCAAATATATGCGCCGAGCATTTTTGTCATCTGCCGGATACGACAAAGAAGACCTTAATCGCCCCGTTGTGGGAATTGTTGACACCACGTCCGACTACAACACGTGCCACAGGCAAATGCCGGAGATGGTTAATGCCGTAAAGCGGGGAGTGCTTGAGGCCGGTGGACTTCCTCTTGCGTTTCCCACCATCTCACTAAATGAAATCTTGATCTATCCCACCACGATGCTCTACAGAAATCTTCTGGCAATGGAGACAGAAGAGATGATAACTGCCCAGCCCATGGATAGCGTTGTCCTTTTGGGTGGCTGCGACAAGACCGTGCCCGCCCAGATTATGGCCGCAACATCTGCAAATATACCGGCCGTTTCGGTGGTGGCAGGGCCGATGATGACAGGAAAATGGAGGGGGGAGCGTCTTGGGGCCTGCACCGACTGCAGAAGGATGTGGACTAAATATCGGGCGGGGGAGATTGACGATGATGAAATCGATGAGATTGACAGCTCACTCGTTTTTACCGGGGGCACCTGCATGGTAATGTGAACAGCATCAACGATGGCCGCAATTGTCGAAAC
>JAUWME010000389.1 GCA_030613285.1 Candidatus Zymogenus sp.
TTAAAATAGCCCGTCTCCATGAGAATCAAAAGAAATACATAGAAGAGTTCAGGGCCTACGGAAAGCCTTATCACTTCGGCCCCATACGCCTCGCATGCCCTGGTCTTTTCTGCTATCTCAGGCTGGGCGACTCCCCTGCTATCGAAGGCCTCCTGGACAATAATTGCAGGGAGACCCCACTTTGCGGCCTGGGAGGCCACTGCGGCGCCGTAATTACCGCTGGTGGCGGCACTGACCCCCGGATATCCCCTCTCCTTTGCCTCGTAAACCGAGATGGAAGCCCGACGGTCTTTAAAAGAACCAGAGGGGTTTTGCGCTTCATCTTTAACAAAAATACGGGCTCCCTTGCCGGATTTGGAAACCGCCCTGACAAGGGCCGTGATGTTGGATAGCTCCAATAGGGGGGTTTTGCCCACCGCCGTCTTTGACTGTACCTCAATGACCCTTTTAAGGTCGTATCCGGTATCGGTCATCATCGCCTCGTAATCAAAGGAGATGGGGCCGGTTTTGTAGGCGTCGTAATTAATCCCGACGGAGCTTTTCATCATCTCGCTCTTTTTTGCCATTACGGCATCGTAGCTGAGATCAATCCCCGTCATTGCCCTTTCCTCCTTCCATTGTCGCCATTATTGATATCTCTCAAAATCTCCTTTACCTCTCTGCCAATGGACATAAGCTCCAAAATGGGTTTGCCGAAACCGTGATCGTATGGGGGATTTTCTGCCGTCAATCTCCCCCTGACCACCCTGCCCACAGCAGTTACAATCTCCACCTCATCATCGAGCTTTGCATCACTACTCAGATACCCTTTAACCTTCATCTCCAGAGGGACTTTTTTTGTGTCATCAGGAACCTGCGGGGCCCGCTCCCCCGCCTCAAGGACGATTCGGTGGATTTCGACCCAGCTTCCCCCCTCGATAATCTTTGCGCTTTTATCCATTATTCTCCCCTTCCAATCATCTTCTTCACATCTCCCATTATCGCAGACGGCACGGGGAGATCAGACATTGTCACAAGACCCGGAGATGCGTTTATGACCTTGGGAATCATGTTAACCGAAAGCGCCACCGTGCCAACACCGCCCGGTATCTCCGGGGAGCCAGCAAAGGAGACATCCGGCGTTCCCTTAATCTCGATGTAATCTCCCGTAACCACACCCTCCAAATGCGGATGAACCTGTTGAGGATGTACAAGGGTAATTACCGCCTTATCACCGATGTATCCAATTCCGGTGTGGTGACAGCCACAGACCATTTTTGGCTCTACGGTAAGAAACGGCGTCTCCCTCTTGACATTGCTTATAATAGGTTTTCTAATCTCCTCTATCCTTTCGATTTTCCACCCCAGGGCCTTTCCTATCATGTTAATCGACTCGGGGAAACCAAAATGTCCCACCACCGAACCGTCTTTGACCCCTCGTACAAACTCATCTGGAGAAATCCCCACCCCCTGATACTTCAAGACAGTGGGGCCGTATGGGGAGAGGTCATTCACCCTTTTGGCCGTTATAGATTGGACATCCATACAGACACCGGTTAACGCTATAACCAAAAGGTCAAGAACAAAGCCCGGATTAATACCGGTGCCAAGTACCGTTACGCCTGCTGCCACAGAAAGTTTGTCTATCTTTTCTGCCAGCTTCGGCGATTTATAAAGGGGAAAACTCATCTCCTCGGCGATGGAAATGACATTGGCGCCGCACAAAATGGCGGTCTCTATCTCACCAAATGCGTCTTCAACCGTCGATGTTGTGCACTGAATAACCACGTCGGGGGACAATTTTTTCAAAAGCTCCTCTGGTTCGGAAGATACGTTTATATTTAGAGACTCACTCAGCCCCAACATCTCCCCAACATCTGTTCCTGCCCGCTCTTTCCTCTTGGAAACAACCCCTGAAAGCTCCATCCCTTCCTTTTCAAGAATTAATTTCATTACCCCACTGCCCATTTGTCCCGAACCCAAGACCACAACCTTGATATTGCTAACCACTGTAGATGTCCTCCCTTTGCTACATATTCTCTTTGATTTTAAACTAACTCCGCAATGTTACTTTATACTATATTCGGAACGAATTTCAAGAAAAATCTTTTATCCTAACAGTATGTTTATTCAGTATGACCTGCACCCCTGAAACCGGGAATTGGCAAACAAGAGTCCATTCGCGCAAAAATACAAACAAGGAGGACTCTAAATAAAGTGGAAACGTTTTACCGAGGAGCAGATCATCGGGGTTTTAAAGAAAGTTGAGGTGGGGATGTCGGCTAATGAATTGATCCGTAAACACAACCTCTCAACGGTACGAGCCTACGGGACATTTTTAATAATATAGTGAAATCAAGGTTAAATCTCGATTTATTTCGGCATCAGATTTTTCTACCTATCTTTTCGTTAAGGATGGTTATTTGCATCGACAAAGATGCGAGACTCAAAAGTATAAGGAATTGATCAACATTTATTTTAACCTTCTTTTCAGGACTATTATCGCAATAGAGTACCGCAACTGTCTTATTGTGTATTCTAAAAGGAATAATAGTGGCAGTTGATGGTAAATATCCTCCAAGAAACTGTTGAATGCATTCAGCGTCTTCATTGGATATCTTCTCGGAAATAATCCCTCTATTTGAATCAAAAGCTTTTTTGAATAGCTTTAATTTCAAACTATCAATTGAGAATGCTTCATCGCTCTTGTTCATACTATTGATATTGTTGTCGTCATTTTTTGTAAATCCTAAATAGTATTTAAATCCACTTGTTTTTAGTACAGATACAAATCCCCTGTCAAAATCTATCATTAGATATTTGAATATTGTATCTATAATGAATGAAAAACTCTGATTTTTAACAAGCTCCGTAGCGGTTTTTTTCAAAAAAGCAAGGTCATGGATGTCTCTTTCCAACTCCTTTTCGGTGCTGCCTAAATCCAATTTAGCATCCATAAGTTCACTAATCAGCTCTTCTTTAATCAATGCTAATGTCTCTTTTTCAGTATAGACTTTCTTGTTTCTAAATAGATTCTCTACACATAATGAGAGTTCTTCAACAAACATCTCCAGACTTGACTTTAGAATATCTGTTTTGTGATATCCCCTATCCGGTTTCTGAAGATAGTAGCTTGCTCCCATAAAAAGAGTC
>JAUWME010000224.1 GCA_030613285.1 Candidatus Zymogenus sp.
TCAAGAAAATAGTCTCCTTTTTTAAGAGGAGGCTATCTTGCGTTAATCCTTGCCCCTCCTTTGCATTTCTCCACTTTTATTTCATTTCCGTAAAATAGGTTTAAGTTTTCATTTTTTTCTCAAATCCAATCTTCTAAATTCATATTTTTGTTTTTATTCCAAAATAACCGTAAAATGGTTATTAAGGATTGAGGTTAGCTTAAAAACCGCGGGTTTTTTGAACACCCAAATAATCACGATCAAATTTCTTTAAACAAAAGAAAAAATGAAAATAATTCTTGCTATCATCCAATAATTTACGTATAATAATAGAGATAATAAACAATTTGTAAAATATTTGAATTTTTTGCAGGTTATATATGAGAAGAAGATTTAAGAGTAATAAAAAAGTTGAAGCAGCTATAAAAAAAAGCGATAAACACTTGATATCTAATATGTCTGGTTCTGACATAATAAATATTATTAAGTATCAGTTAGAAACAGTCAATTATATACAACCAACAAAAGTTGGAAGAAAGAAGCAAGATCATAATTATTATGATAATAAAGGCATTTGGGAAGATGTCATTTTAGAAAGTTTACGAGCTAATACGACTATTTCTCTTAATAACTTCTTTATTATAGAATGGTTTCCACGTTCTCCAGGTCTTTATCATACAGCAGAAGGTTACTATTCTAGGAGAGAAGCAAAATCCTTTGTGAGAAGTATTGAAGATGGCATTACTATTTATAAACCGCATGGTAAATCATGTATGTTAGATGGAGGTATAGGAAATATAAGATTAAGACCAAAAGTGATTGATAGTGAAGAAATTTGGTTCATGACGGCTACTTCAAATGGTGTTTGCCATGAGGGATTTCCAATTGCTTTGCCAAAACATTTATATAATAAATTTATTAATGAAATAGCAGATCAAGGTGCTATCTTATGTAATTTAGTTGGGGAATTAAAATTTATTCCAACACCAATAATATCAATCTACGGAAGCTATACTGGTGTGCCACAACTATATCTTCTTGTAAACGATATTAAACCCAAAACTACAAACGATGAAGAAAGAAAAGGGCTTTATGTTAGCATTGCAGTAAGTTTTTTAAGTAAGTTTGAAGGGAGAAATAAAGCACATGCTAGCTACGTCTATTTTTTCCCCAATAAAAAGGAATCTTTTAAACAAGCCGTAGAATGGATGGAAGATACTTATGTAAAAGGGTATTATCACGGCACTATTATTACTGACTTTGATGAGCAAATGTATAGATTTAAAAATGCGCCATTCAGCTTAAACAAGATTATGAATGGCAAGCTTGATGAAAAGGAAGTTATAGAAACATTAGAAGAGATTGATATGGATGTAGAAAGTTTTGATCAATTTTTGAAAAAATATTTTTCTAAAGGTTCTTCTAAAAGGTTTATCATGGTAAATAACGTAGCGATCACCTTGAATGATGGCTCTAGCATTACTGGTAATATAAACATTGCAAGCATCATAAAAGATAGCTTTAATACTATTCACGAATCAGATATAGATCATGAAATCAAAAGTAAAGCTGAAGAACTTACAAAACAAATATCTGAAGCAAGTACAAAAATAGATGATGAAATTGCAGCAACTATGTCACGTGATGTTAAATCTCTAAGCGATGAAATTACAAGTTCTAATCCAAGAAATAAATGGTATAATTTAAGTTTAGAAGGGATAAAGGAAGCTGCAGAAAAAATAGGTGAGATTGGAAAACCAATTTTGGAAACTGTAAGTCTTTTAGTTCCTATCCTCGAAGACGCATTCATATAATTTTATTCCTAAAGATTTTTTTAAATCATCTTAATTATTAGTATAAGCCCCCTTTTTTAGTGTGGGCTTAATTATTAAGGGGCATTTGTATACATATTTTTTTATCAAGGGTCAATGTTATGGGAAAAAAGGTAAATACCTGCGAGAAGATCAAGATCGGCGGCATTGAGCAATACGTCAGAATAAAAAGCAACAACACAGATAACCCGATCCTGCTCTACGCCCACGGCGGGCCGGGAATGTCGGAAACCCCCATGCTCCTGGGTTTTAACGGCCCCCTTGCAAAAGATTTCATCCTTACAACTTGGGACCAGCGGGGCGCTGTGAACTCCGCCTCAAAGGATATCCCAAAAGAGACCATGAACATCAACCAGTTTGTCGATGACGCCCATGAGCTAATCAAGATACTAAAAGAGAGGTTCAATAAACAAAAGGTCTTCTTCGTAGGCCACTCCTGGGGGAGTGTGCTGGGGATGAAGCTCATCGAGAAATACCCAAATGATTTCTACGCCTACGTGGGAGTGGGCCAGCTTGTCTACGGCACAGAGAACGAACGCATCTCCTATGAACATGTTTACAAAAAAATCAAAGAGGCGGGAGACAAAAAGGGGCTGAAGAAGCTGGAAGATATCGGCACCCCAAAAAATGGTATATACAAAAATGGATATGACAGCCTTATTGCCCAGAGAAAATTGCTCTTTAAATACGGCGGCGTTTTGCACAGATGGAATAACTATAACGCCTTCATCTTGAAATATCTATTTACTGGAGGATACAGAGTTTCTGGGGTGATAAAACTCTTCAGCAACCTGAAGTCCTCCTGCGAAGCGATATGGGATGAAATAATGCAAGTCAATTTCATCAAAGAGATACCAGAAATCAAAATCCCGGTCTACTTTGTCATGGGGAGGCACGACTACAACACGCCGTTTGTAATCGCCGAAGAGTATATAAACAAGCTGAAGGCCCCAAAGAAAGAACTCGTCTGGTTTGAGAACTCGGCCCACTACCCAAACTTCGAGGAACCGGAGGTCTTCAATAAGCTGATGGTGGAAAAAGTAAAGGCTGAGACATACAAATAAGTGTTTTTAAAAGAAATAAGGTGAATTAAAAATGAGCAGAGTGGAAAATGCGGTCTCCCAGTTTCAAAAGGGTTACAGTTGCGCCCAGTCGATTATATCAACTTATGGTAAAGAATTCGGCCTTGACCCAAAAACCGCCCTGAGGGTCTCCGGGGCCTTTGGCGGCGGGATGGCCAGAATGGCCGAAACATGTGGGGCGGTGGTCGGCGCATTTATGGTCATCGGGCTTATGCACGCCTCCACCAACGCAGAGGATGAGGACGCAAAGGATAAGACCTACGATATAGTCCGGGAGTTAGCGGACAAGTTCACGACGCTAAACGGCTCCATCAATTGCAGGGAGCTTTTGGGGTGCGACATCGGCACAGAAGAGGGAATGAAAACCGCTGTTGACAATGACCTTTTTGATATCAAGTGCACAAAGTTTGTCAGGGATGCGGCGACGCTGTTGGAAGAGATGTTATAGTGTTGTTGTCAATTCTCCTTTTTTGTTCACAATGCCATGTATTTTCACAGGATGAAATAAATGAAAATAGTCCCTGCAACCGATTTGCATATAGCAGAAATAGTCGAGATTTGAAGGAGTTCATGGATTTCCACAGCGATCTCGATCCGTTCATCACAAGGCGAGACGATGGACACAAAATTTTTGAGAAGTTCGTTAGAGAAAATATAGCATCTGATGATTCCTTGGTTCTTGTTGCGACAGACAGCGGTAAAGTCATTGGCTTTTCCCTTGTCTTTATATCTAATCATCCCCCCGTTTTAAAGTCGGAGAAGTACGGCTTCATTGATGATGTGGCAGTGAGATCGGGATATCGAAGAATGGGTGTGGGCACAGCAATGCTGAACAAAATACACGAGTGGTTTGAATCCAAGGATATTACGAGGATCGAGCTGAATGTAGTTCCCAACAACATTGAAGGTTATTCCTTTTGGGGAAAAAACGGTTTTCGGGATTTTAGACATACTTTGTACATAGATAAAAAGTAAGGTTACTAACTGGATGCCCACGAGAATGTTCATGAATATTTCCGTTCGATTTTTGCCTCAATATTAGTCAAGGAGAACAGCCAACACCATTTGTCGCAAACCTTGTGGAACTATTCCCCCACCACGCCCGCAAACATCGTATATGTAAAAAAGGCGTAGTAGTCCTCAAGGTTCAAGATAAATTCTCCCGACTCCGGTTGGCAAAGACGGTGATACTCGTCCCAGACCCCATGACTAACCTCCGATTTTGCCCCACCCCACCTCATCTCAAATAGCGATGCCATTGCATCCTTCATTTCATCAGAGAGGGGCGCCCGAACGTCCCCCAGAAAAGTAAAAGCCCTGACGTCCATGAGCCTCAGAGCCCGAAACCAACCCAATCCCCGCAGGGAATGAGAATCTGGACTCATCCCCGTTGTGAAGGGAGCAATCCCGGGTGTTGTCGCATTCAGCCTCGCCTCGAGCATCGGATGTCCGGAAAGGAGTTGCTGGGAAGACCAGAAAATTATTGCAACCGCGCCGCCGGGTCTCACTACCCTCACTAATTCTCCCACCGACACTATCGGTTTAAGAGCGGAATGATAACCCACCAAATTTGCGCTCCATGCCCAATCGAAGGTGTTGTCGTCAAATGGGAGAGCATTTACATCACCCGTCTTTAAAGTAACACGCCCAGAATAGCCAGTCTCCTTAACAATCTCCTCAGCCCGAACGAGAAAATCAGAAGAGAGATCAAGACCAGTAACACTTCCCCCCTCCCCCACCGCCTCTGCCATTATGGGTAAAGGAAGGCCGACCCCGCATCACAGATCAATGCCCAGGCACCCCGGTGGAAGGTTCAATGCCTCAATCGCTTTGCGAATAACCGGCTCCGTCATGAGATGAGACAATATTAGTCTTTCT
>JAUWME010000325.1 GCA_030613285.1 Candidatus Zymogenus sp.
TGGATACTAACGAAGCTGTTGTTCAGTCTATACGCGATTTGTCCAGCATGGCCGTGATAGGCGATGCAACATCAGCAGATAACTTGAGTGGGGCGGGAATTGAAAACGTGGATGTTGCCGTGGTGAGTTTGGGACAGAAGATGGACGCCTCTGTGTTGGTAACGCTTCACCTAAAAGAAATGGGGATAAAGGAGATTTGGGCAAAGGCGATCAACCAAGACCACGGAAAAATATTAAAGCGTCTTGGTGTAACAGAGGTGAGTCACGTTGAAAAGGAGATGGGAGAAAGGGTGGCACAAAATCTCTCCCGCCCGAATGTGCTGGATTATCTCCCCGTTTCGAAGGGATACAGTATTCAGGAATCTCCCGTTCCAAAGACGTTTATAGGGAAAAGCCTTTTAGAGCTGGGCCTCAGAAAACAGTACGGCATTTTTGTCATTGCCATAAAGGAATTGATTCCAGAAAAAATGGTGTTGAATCCAGAGGCGGATTTTGTTTTGAAAGACAGTGACATCATGGTAATCCTCGGAAGCGATGAGGATCTTGACAGGTTGAGGAGCTTGTAAAAAAGAAGGCGTGTTCGTCTTGAGGTTGATTTTACACAATTATAACCTATTTGCTCCTTTTTGAGTTTGAACATTTTAAGGCGTTTCAAAAAATGAGATACTTCTATATTCTATATTTACGATACTTGATATTTTAGGTGGTGCTGGTTTTGCCAACAATCGATGATATTTTCAAAAATCTAAATGATGTCCAGAGGGAGGTCGTTGCTTTTACGGAAGGCCCAGCCCTTGTGCTGGCGGGGGCGGGGTCTGGAAAAACCAGGGTCTTGATTCACAGAATCGCCCATCTTGTCGCTTCAGGAATATCTCCGGATAGAATCCTTGCCGTTACCTTTACAAATAAGGCTGCAAAAGAGATGAGAAATAGGGCGATTGAACTTATCGCTTCCTCTGAGGGATTTCAGTGGATTACTACTTTTCATTCTGCTTGTTTGAGGATTTTGCGCATTGAGGCAAAATACCTCGGTCTAAATCCAAATTTTGTTATCTATGATTCCACAGATCAGAAACAACTGATGCGTCGGGTTTTAAAAGACCTCGATATCAGTGAGACCGCAATAACACCTCAGGGCGCACTCTATGCTATCGAGCTTCTTAAAAACAGGCTTGTAACACCCGACCAGTTTAAATCGACGCATGGTGATCACAAGTCTTTGTTGATAGCAAAAGCGTATAATGGCTATCAGGAGGGGTTAACGAAGAGCTCGGCTTTCGATTTTTCGGATTTGATATTGAAGTGCGTAATCCTATTTAAAGAAAACCCAGAAGTCCTTGAAAAATATCGAGAGAAGTTTCAATATCTCATGGTTGACGAGTATCAGGACACAAACTTTGCCCAGTATGAGTTGATTAAGCAACTGGTTTTGAAACACAGAAACCTCTGCGTTGTGGGTGACGATGATCAATCAATCTACCGCTGGCGTGGCGCCGATCTTGGAAATATCCTCGATTTTGAAAATGATTTTCCAGAGTGCTCGGTCTTTCGGCTGGAAAAAAACTACCGCTCCACAAAAAGCATCCTTGCCGCTTCTAATTCTGTGGTCAAAAACAACATCGGCAGGAAGGGCAAAACCCTCTTTACAGAAAACGAAGAAGGTGATAAGATTATCTACTTTGAGGGGGATGATGATCGTGATGAGACCGCATATGTGGTAAGGACAATCGGAGAATTAATGACAGATTATGATTATGACCCTTCCGATTTCGCGATATTTTACAGGACGAACGCCCAGTCGAGACCCTTTGAAGACGAGTTTATGGGGGCGGCAATTCCCTATCAAGTAGTGGGAGGGATGCGTTTTTACGAAAGGATGGAGATAAAGGATGTTATCGGCTATCTTCGTGTGGCCCACTCCCCAGAAGACGTTCAGGGTTTTTTAAGAATCGTCAATGTGCCGCCCAGGGGTGTGGGGGCAAAGACGATGGAAAAGATTGATACCCTTGCCAAAGAAAAGGGGATCAACTTGGTCGATGCCGCAAGAATCTTGTTGAAAGAGGGGAAGTTTTCCAAAAAAGCAGCTGGTGGTATAGAAATGCTGCTGCGGGTTTTGGAAAGCATTTCAGAGATAGATTCCATCTATGGGGCAGCGATGGGGGCTGTTTTTGATTCTGGGATGTTTGACTATTACAGATCGTTGGGGACAGCAGAGGCTGAAGGAAGAATAGAGAACCTCAACGAATTTATAACCGCAGTGAGCGAATTTGAAGAGAAGAACCCAGATGCTGTTCTCTCTGACTTTCTCGATCAGGTGTCGCTCGTAAGCGATATCGATGGTTTTGATGATGCAAGCTCCAAGGTATCTCTATTGACGCTCCACAGCGCCAAGGGGCTTGAATTCCCTGTGGTTATGATCGTGGGAATGGAAGAAGGACTCTTTCCCCACAGTCGCTCCATTGATAACCTCGACGATATTGAGGAGGAGAGACGGCTCTGCTACGTTGGGATGACAAGAGCAAAGGAGCGTCTTTATATGACATCCGCAAGGAGACGCAGGGTTTTTGGGACAGATAGGTTTAACAGTGTATCGAGGTTTGTCAACGAGGTGGATCAAAAATACATCGAGATAATCGGAAAAAAGCAAGATTTATCGGATGGCTACAGTCTTGAGATTGATACAAGCTACGCTCAGGCGGCACCAGAAATGTCGGACTATTTTGATGACCCAGATAATTCCACAACAATAAGGCCGGGAGTAAGGATTAGACATCCCGATTTTGGTTATGGTGTTGTAAAAGCTGTGGAAGAGGCTGGGGGGAGGCAAAAACTTACTGTCCTTTTTTCCGGCGTGGGAATAAAGAAGTTAATTAGCGGTTACGTCCCAATTGAAATTGTATAAAAATCAAGCACAAAATCACCATTTTATTGAACTTTTTTTAAATATTTTTATTGACATATAAAATACAATCGAGTATAAATTTTAAACATGCCTACAACCATTAAAGCCAAATGCCCAAATTGCAAAAAGGGGATATTTCTCAACTCTGATGAAGTGCCAGATGAAGGAAAAGCTGTCATCTGTTCGTCTTGCGCAACTTCCTTTAGGATTAAAATCAGCAAGAAAGAAGCAAACGAGACGAAGCAAAAGAGTGGCACTGACTCTGCAAAAAAAGGGCTTGTTGTAGTGATCGAAGATTCCAGATTTGCAAGAAGTCAAATTGTTGATCTTCTTGTAGAGGAGGGAATAGAGATTGTAGAAGCAGAGACGGCCGAAGATGGGATAAACTGGATTGTAGAGCTTCAGCCCAAGGTGATTATTGTGGATCTTTTCCTCGGAACAGGAAATCCAGAGGGTCTTGATATAATCAGAAATGTGAAAAAACGTTTGGATAAAAGGATTCCAGAAAACATCAAGATTATTGCCTATACCATAATGTCGGAAGAAAAAGTTCCATTGACCATAAGAAAGATGTGTGATTCCTTTGTTCACAAAGGCCCCACAGCGCTTTTCTACCTAAGAGAAGAGGTCTTTCGTCTATTAGACGAATAACCCTCCCAACACCCCCCCCGCAATTATTGAGTACCACTGTCAAGGGCTGTCCCGCAAATGCTGAATTGGGGGGTTTTGTAAATGTCGAATCGAGGGGGTTCCGCAATTATCGAGGGCTGTCTCGTAAAAAAGGGGTTTTGTAAGGTTTGCCAAGGTTTTTTCAACCATTATGTGTCTTGCGTGATAGTAGTTGGTTGGCAAAATTGAGTGGGGTATCACCGTATTAAATAAAACCGCCTCCACCTGTTATGGCATTGAGAACGATAAAAGG
>JAUWME010000434.1 GCA_030613285.1 Candidatus Zymogenus sp.
CCTGTGATGGCATAGCCATTTACCGCCGCTATTGTGGGCTTTTTCATATTGAAAAGGAGGTCGAACGCATCAACCCCCTTTAGAAGTTCAGTATACTCTGGGTCGTCGCTTAATACCTTAAAGTGCTTAAAATCATTGACATCAATCCCGGCCGAAAACGCCTTTCCCGCCCCGGTTATGATTATCACGTCCACACTGTTGTCATCTTCGGCGGATTTCAGGGCATCCCCAAGTTCGGTCAAAAGCTCCATAGAGAGGGCGTTTCTGACCTTCGGTCGGTTGAGGGTAAGCAGGAGGACGCCGTCTTCAATTTCGGTTTTAATTGTTTTGTAGCTCAAAAGAAGAATCCTTATAGTTACACATTAATAATCAACTTATACTTTCATCCCATAGCCATAACAATAGCAATAGCTATTGGCCAACAAGATAGTCCCCGGATATCGAGACCCGCCCCTCCCGCCCCATTTTAATCAGTATCCCCCATATGAGATTTATGGAGAGTGTCAACAACGGCCCTTCGACCTTTGGATACAACATCTCCGTAAGCAAACCCATCTTGACATCAGATTCTTCTTTTAAAATGGCTGCAATCTTTTCCGAAAGACCCTCATGGGTTGAATCAATCTTCTCTACGATATCAGCCCAGCGGCTCATTGGCGCACCGTGGCCGGGGGCCAAAATCAGAGGATTTATCTCTTTTAGCCTTTTAAGGGAATCCATATATTTGTCGTAACTATTTATCCAGCCCGACCCTTCTCGCTCCACCATCACCAGCGGGGGTGGATCGTAGAGAACCGAGATAAGATCACCTGTAAATAGAATGTTGGCATCCTCAAGGAGAAAGGAGACAGAGCCGTCGGTGTGTCCCGGCGTTTCAATGACTGTAACCTTCCCGGCCCCCGTTACAAATTCATCCCCCTCTGATATTTCACCATCGGGGACAAACTCATCAACTTTTTCGGTTTGAGTTGCGTGCCTCACAAAATTGAGGTGAAATTCAAGCCTCTCATTGCTAACACCCATGTCTTTGTAGAAATCGGTGACCCTGTCAAGGTAGTCGGAAAATGAATGTCGGTTGAGTATCCCGTAATCGGCCCTGTTAAGGAGGACCTTGGCACCAGTAAGATCTCTTATCTCATCGGCCAAACCCATATGATCCCGATGACCATGAGTTAAAAGAATGGTCCCAACATCTTTAATGTCTCCTCCCGCCTCTTTTATCCCATCTGAAAGAAGATCAATGGAACCGGGGCTTGAAAAGCCGGTGTCAATGAGATATTGATGAGGACGAGAGCTATCACCATCGATGAAAAAGGCGTTGGAATGGGGCACGTGGAGAGGCATCGGAACCCTGATGGAAACAATGCCATGCTGGTTCAGGTAGTTTTTCCAGTTTAACTTTTTTACAGGTTCCATTCAACTATTCAATCTGGGTTAATCTGGGCCGATCCCTTTTCACTGGTCAAATAACTTTGCCATCCGTTTGATCTTTGCGGTTGTCTCAAGCTCATACCCGTAAACAATATAGAAGATCAAACGATCGAAGAAATAAACAACCTTGTTGTTCAACTCCAAAATCTGGTAAAGTTCAAATGCCGTAGAGAGAAACCCATGTGACAAGATATAGAGCCAGATGTGCCTCTTAAGCAAGAGCTGGGCACTGACAATTTGCGGGAGGGGACGCCCCTCCTTTGCTCTATTCCTTCCCAGCTCGATGTACACCTCCTTGATGCTCCCTCCCATTTCCTTCTCATCAAGCCAGTTACCCAAATCCTTCAAAATCGACAATCCGTAACCTTGACACTCTTCCCTGCCAAGATCATGGAAGCAAGAGGTAGTCTCATTTTTTTTGAGATCATTAATCCAGTATTCGGCAATCTCTTCAGAATTTTCTTCAATTAGATGAATAAACTTTTGTGATATCATAAAGCCTCCTTTTAAAAAATTCCTCGTCCTCAAACAGGGGTCGCAACATCTCATTAATCCACAAAAACAGATCTATTTTTTGCTAACACTAAAATCGAAACCAAAAAGAGTGATATCCATAGGGCCACTGAAACAAAAAACTCTCGAGAACCGGGGTTCAGTAAAGAATCTCCCATGAAGACAAAGACAAAAACCCAGATGAGCCCCCCCAAAATCGTTCCGATGGTGTAATGTGTCCACGTAATCCCGGAGAGTCCTACTGCGTAGTTCTGGAGTCCCACCGGCGTTAAGGGTACAAACCGGAGGAGGAACGTTACAAGAATTCCGTTTTTTACAAGACCCTTGTCCACAGTAACACCCCTCCCGGAAACGACACCCATTATCTTATCCCTAAACATCCCTCTTGTCAAAAAAAATGCAAGCCAAGCATTTATCATATATCCCAATGCGGAGAGCAAAAACCCAAAGAATGTACCGAAGATAACCCCAGAAACCATCGACAACGGGGAGATCGGAAAGATAAAAAGGGGGAGAACCGCATAACAGAGGAGAAAAACGGGCACAGCCCAAACCCCAAGTCCCTTTAGGACACCTTTTAGCTGGCCAACATTGTATGTGCCGTAAAGCGGGGAAAAACGAAAGATAAGGTAGATAACCGATATAATGAGGAAGAAGACAAAAAGTCCCTTCAATTCCTTAAGGACAAGATACTTTAACCCCCGATCTTTTTTGACATTTTCTTCCATTTGCAAAAGCCGTCTCCCTCCTAATTTGATTTGATATACACCCCCTGATTATAATTTGGGTACTTG
>JAUWME010000250.1 GCA_030613285.1 Candidatus Zymogenus sp.
CATCTTTTTCGATGTAGAGATTGCTATCGCTGCCACAGCCCTTGTGCACCTTGCCAACAACATTTTCAAGGTTGTCTTGGTGGGCAGAAGCGCCGACTATAAGATAGTTGCACTCTTTGCCCTGCCGGCGGCAGTGGCGGCGGTGGGGGGTGCGATACTCCTTCAGACCATCTCAAACATCGATCCCCTCTACGTCTATCATCTCTGGGGGCGGGAATGCTCAATCACTGTCGTCAAGGTAATTATTGCTTTTCTCATCGGCATTTTTTCATTCTTTGAGCTTTTACCGAAGCTTCAGAAATTGTCTTTTGACAAAAAGTATATCCCTCTGGGTGGTGTCATCTCAGGCTTTTTCGGTGGGCTTTCGGGACATCAGGGCGCCTTGAGGACCGCATTTCTTATCAGGGCTGGGCTTGCCAAAGATGCCTTCATCGGGACGATGGTGGTTTCCGCCGTGTTGGTGGATATCTCACGGCTTACGGTTTATGGGGCAACGTTTTTTTCAAAACACTTTGGCGCCTTTGCTGATAGCGGAGGTGTGGGTCTTGTCATCGCTGGATGCCTGGCGGCGTTTGTGGGCTCCCTTGTCGGGAAGCAGCTGTTGACAAAGGTGACCATGAAGGCGATACAGCTCATTGTTGGCGTAATGCTTTTCATCCTTGCCATCGCTTTGGGGGCGGGGGTCGTGTAGAGATGAGTGGAAGATAAAGTTAGATGAAAGCCAATTTTCAATCCACAAAATGAGAAACAACAAAAGGTATGTTTACTTAAAATACATCATGATTGAGGGTACAATTTAAGTTGGGGGTTATGAAAATGCTCTGCTGTCGTAATTTGACAGTTATTATTTGTCGGCTCAATTTCAGGGGATGAGATTTCCTCAAGCCAATACCAACGATATTCAGATTTGTCAATTTGCCAAGGTCAATAAACGGTTTTTTTACTACTACGATATTAGTACGTTGCCTTAAAGGCGGCTCTTATTATTATTCCTATAACCCAGGAAAACCACATATATATGCCCACTGCAATGACGGCGATCTCGCCTCCTGAGAATTTTTCCCTGATTTTGAGTATGGGCTGCTTCTTCGCCCATATGTCGTTGATTGTCTTTTGAATAATGTATAATATTGGTAGATTAATGAACATAAATATCATGCCGGTTATCTCAGAAAGTATGTATACCATTGGGTCTGATGTTACATACGTGGTAATGAGTAAAACCCAAGCTATAGTTTGAATTGTACCTGAAAAAAGCGTCATCAGCCCCGGCGAATATTTGTTCTCACATCCGAGGTCATCTCCGAACTGATGAATCTTTGAGAAAAGGCTGTAGTCTAAGAAAACACCAACAATAGGTAAGAGTCCCGCAATTGTTCTTCCAAGGGGGCTGATGTCAAGGCCCCTGTAGTCCCTGAGATATCTCCAGCTGCGAAAATACCAGTAATAAACGTAGAGGAAGCAGGATACTAACGAGAGGGTCAAAAACCTTTCGGGGTCTTGTGCGTTTGAATATTCCGGCTTTTGAGGTATTACGACAGGCGGTTCAACTTTGCGTCCGTCGAGCCACTCGTGGCAGTGTTTGCATTTCACGGCGTCTTCTAATATCTCCTCCTTGCAAAAAGGGCAGAGCTTTGTGGTCTTTTCCATTTTCCCCTCATATTTATCTTGTTGAAGATTTGATAAGTAGCCATAGCCTCAAAAGTAAGAATCAACAATGCTACAGGTTTATGTGATTCTTGCAAGCGTCTCAGATGCATAAATATATATAATTAAAATCCAGATGAAAAATCCTGCAATAATTGCAACTATTTCTCCATCGGAAAATTCTTTTCTGATTATTAGATCAGTTTGCAATTTCTCCCAGATATTGTTGAAAGTCCCTTGTATGGAAACTATAATATATACTGATATGATATCACAGATAACTACAGAGGTACTTATCAGAAAGTAGTAAAGGGGATCTGATATTTTGTCTTCTACAAAATATATTATTATCCAAGAATACAAATCAAATATTGCAAAAAGAAATACAAGAAACTCCGTTGAGTATTTACTCTCACACTCGTTGTCTTCACCAAATTCTTTAATTTTGGAATAGAGGCTGTAACTCAAATAAATATTTATTATTGGAATCAATAACCCCACTGTTCTCCAGAATGGTTTGATGTCAAGGTTGTTGTAATCTCGAAGATGCTTCCAACTGCGGTAATACCAGTAAATACCATAAAAGCCACAGGTCAAAATATATAAAACTATTAGTCGTTCAATACTTTGGGCATTGGAAAATCGAGGCCTTCGAGGTATTGCGACTGGTGGTTGAACTCTGCGTCCATTGAGCCACTCGTGGCAGTACCTGCACTTTACAGCGTCTTCTAATATTTTTTCCTTGCAGAAGGGACATCTCTTTTTCAATTCTTCCATTTTTATTTCCTTTCTTGAACAATCGCAGTGCGAAAACGCCAACGCTTTTTTTGGGAGGCCACCCCCTTTATTTTACTGCCTTCGGGGGAGAGGAGAGGGTATCATTGTCCGCCAGATCGCCCCCCAACGGCTACCTTCACGGATCACCACAAACATATCCCTCCCAGTGTCCGTAAATTTCTGGCCGTTCATCTTGTAGGTAATCTCAAAGGCATACGTGGCAACACCCGTGTCTCCCCAGATGTCTATAACAAAATTCAGCTTCTTAAACTCGTTAACGGTCGCCTGATTGACAAAATCTTCATAGCTATTAACGCACTCCCCCTTCCCCGCTCCATGTAAAGGGGGTGGGGTTTAAAAAAGGTCGATTCTCTCGTCTCGCCTCCGGGGAGATACTTTCTTGCCTCGGTATAATACTTTTGAGATTTTGATGTCCTTTCGATGTAGCGTGCTTCAATATCCTTTTTGATTTTACCTACGTTAGCTGCCATAATACCAGACTCCTTTTAATATCAAGTTTACTAATCAGTAACTCCTTTTCCACTCTTGTGGTTTTAGCTATTTCATCGCTGTGGCCTCAATCTCAATTAACATCTTTGGGTGGGAGAGGCCTGTGACTATCCTCAATGTTCCGCCGACGGGGCCGGGGGTGTTCGGGAAATATTTCATGTACTCTTTTATAAAATCATTCCAGTTCTCGTGGAGGTTCGCCTTTTCTGTAACTGTAATCCCCAAAAAAACGATGTCTGAAAGCTCCATCCCCGCATCGTTTAGCATCTCCTTTATTCTCTCCACCTCGTAGGTGAATTGACCCATGACATCGGATTCCACCACTTTTCCCTTTTTGTTCATGGGGGGTACGCCGGATATGAAGAGAAACTCCTTTGCATCCTTGATGTGAAGCGCCCACGGAAATGCGAGGTACGGCAGATTTTTGTTTTTGATCTCTCTCTTTTCCATGATTGGTTTCCTGTTTCGATTGATTTTTAGAAGTCGTTTTGTAAAGCACTATTTTAATAAATATATAGTAACGTAGAAGTTTGTCAATCAAAAAGAGCTTGTTTACTCTTAAATAAATTGATTTCTATGATTTTTGAGTTTCTTAAATGAAAAGTTGAAAAAGGGGACTGTGGTATCATCATATTAATTAAACAACGTGAGATAAAAAAAGGGGGGCAGTATTAACTGCCCCCCATCGTTTTTTTATCCTATGATGCAATCTACGGAGTAATCGTCCCTACAAAACCTGTGGTATCTATCGAGTTCTCCAAAGTCCCGTATGCTGGGCCTGGATAGTTCCCAGACCACGTTGAAGCAGCGCCGCCATTTCTGGGTATGAAAGAGCTTCCTCCCCAGTTTACAAAACTGCCAGCAGCACCATCACTCAACCATAACATAAATCTATTGTTTGCGCCGTCAACTATCCCGCTGTTCTCGTAGAAGAACGTTGTGAGGGCTGAGCTTCCAATTAGATTGCCGGCCCTTAAATATGCCCCAAAGGCATTATTAGCTGCAGTAACATCCATATAGTTACGCTTGACGTTGGCGAAGATGTCGGTATTGGAATTAAACAAAACACCGTACGTATTGCTAAAATTAGATTTTATGTCAAAGGTATTTCCAGAAACGAGGAGAGCTCTTGTTGTTGAACCTATGCTTCCACTATTTGTTAAGGCAAAAATGCCGTAAGCATCGTCATTTACACCATCACCTGCAGAAACATCCAGGTTATTTCCACAGATGGTGGCAAAAAAATCTCCACCTGCCGAGGAATAAATTCCCACACCAGTTCCACTGTTAGATGTTACAGACAACCGGTTTCCCGAAATAATCAAGGGGCTGGTTGCAGAACCGATGCTGCCACCAATCGCATTGAGAGAAATCCCTTCAGTAAGTCCATTTCCCACTATCCCGCCTGACATGTCGTTTCCAACGATTTTGGAGAAGATATTGCCGGCAGCTCCAAGAAAAATTCCCCGCGCTTGCGCATTGGCGCCGGTTGCGGCTACAATCATCGGGTTTCCCGAAATTATAAAAGGTCTTGTTTCAGAGCCAAGGTTGCCGCCGGCAGAAGGAACATAAATCCCAAGGGCTGTGGCAACACCCGTGATACCCCCTGACATGTCGTTTCCTG
>JAUWME010000543.1 GCA_030613285.1 Candidatus Zymogenus sp.
GTAAAAGCGCTCAAAGGGCTGTTGGGCGCGTCTAGTGGCAAGCTGCCGGCAGAACGTGGGGTTGATGAATTTGCCAAACGCCGCAGAATGGCTGCAGCCGACCTTAGAGAGCCTCAGTACTACTTCGTTTTCCCAGAACACGCCCCCGTTGCGTTTACCTCCCCAGAGAATATCGCCAGTTGTGGAAGATAAACAGAGCACCTTCCCTTTAAAATCTGAAGTGACAAGGAATTTCCCCCCCAGTGCCATCTTATCAACGTAGACGTGTCCCGTATCAATTTCCCAAATTGCCCTTTTTTTGCTCAAATCGTATGAGGCTATTCTCGAACTTCCGCCGGGATCTCCGCCTATGGAAGCCAGCTGCCCGCTGATAAAATAGAGCCCCCCAGCGGTGAAGAGCTTATTCCTGTTGATAATTGGTGGCGGGCCAGCCTCCATAGCATTTAACCCTATTGAACTCAGGTATCTTCTCCATGAGTTGTAGTTTGTCTCGCCGGTTTTTGGACGGAATGGAATTAAATATTCGTCCCGAAAGAGATACAGGGAGCGGTTGTACATTACAGGGGCGGAAAAAAAGAGGAGGTCTCCAAAACCCTCATCTTTTTCTTTCTCTGTTAGTTTTGCGTTCCAGACCTCATTGCCTGTTTTAATATCCAATGCTGTAAGGTGGGATAGATTTCTGATGAATAGCTTTTCGCCGTCTGTGGTGGGTGGGTACTTTAAGATTATTTGCAGGTCACCTAAATTTTCTTCCCAGAGCATCTCGCCCCCCTCAAGGTCAAAGGCAAAGGCAAATGAACCTCCCCACTCACTTATAAATCCGAAATAGGCGATTTTGTTTGCTACGAGGGGCACGCCCGTCATACCGCCATCTTGATAATATATTTTTTTTAGGGTTGAGAGCTCGTAGATTGTGTTTGAGCCCAGGGTGGCCGATTCGATGGGAGTGCTTAGGTCTTTAATGTCCATTGAGTCGAGACCCGAAAATGAGAAGTAGTACGAGTCTGTAGATTTCATCCTTTCATTGAAATCGATGCTATCTGCCATTGTGCCGTCAATAGCGTTAAAAGCATAAAGACATCCCCCAGATTCCACGATGATGTACCGATCTACCACCTCAATGGGATTTAAGATGGGCTCAGAAAGTTTCCTCGTCCAAAGAATCTTTGGAGGTTTCGGTTGTTCATCTTTTTTTAACGGTAGGAGAGTGTCCACGTATTTACCAACTTTCAATTCAGTTATCTATTATAACACACTGTGGCTCGCAGTCAATATCAAAAAAAAATTGTTTAAAATGGGGCTTTGAGGAGAGCAAAATAAATCGCGCAAAAAAACTATGTGGACACTTAATACAATATGTGATATTAAGTAATGTGTGGAGTGGTGTTTCATTTTGAAACTGTCGATAAGATTTTTGTAACAAGATCTCTTGGAATATACAAATGAAAGTGAGTGAAATGAACCCGATTGGAAAAATAGGTATTGTTGCAAAGAGAAATAAGCCAGAGGCTATCGATACCGTAAAAGAGCTTATCCCGTTTCTTTCAGAGAGGGGGATTGAAACGATCCTTGATAAGGAGACTGCAG
>JAUWME010000256.1 GCA_030613285.1 Candidatus Zymogenus sp.
AACTGTCTGACACACTTCCCGTCTCCTTTGCAAAGAAGGCAGAGGAGATAGGTTTTACCCTTCCCGGTCTCAACGACAACTCTTACGATCTTGACGAGTGGAGCAGGCAGGATGCGATGAGTGAGGTACAAAAGGGAATAAGGGATATCCAGAGGGATGTCTTCCCGGTTTTTAAGATAAAAGTAAAAAAGAAATTTTTGGATGACTATTTCTTCATATAACAGTCCCCTGCGACAACTGTACACTTCATGTGTGCCAAGGATGCGACAAGTGAGGGGCTTAAAGGGGACAAAAGAGATTCAGAGAGAGGATAAGTTGATGTATTTCTATTTATGTCAAGGATTTGCATTAGAAGCTTGATGTAAGCAAAAAGGCGGGTTTTTACGCCACGCCGTTTTTCACCCTATGTAGTTTTTAGTTCCGGCAGGTTAGTCAATATCCACATCGCAGCAATCTTTGTTCCCTTTGCCAATTTTTATATTACATCTCAATGAAATGGAGCTTTCCACAGCCAAAAAAACTGCGGTCTCATTTTCAAATGAAGTCATTAAATAAAATAATTGATGGACTGAAAAACCCAGAGGCTTTTGATCCGAAAGTCGATGAGGTGAAAGTTCTCCAGACCCACATCTCTGTGGTCTTTCTTGTAGGCAAATTTGTTTACAAGATTAAAAAGCCGGTAAACCTCGGCTTTTTGGACTTTTCCACCATCGAAAAGAGGAGGCATTACTGTAACGAGGAGGTGAGGCTAAACAAGCGGCTTTGCCCAGATATCTATCTTGATGTTGTTACTGTTACAGAAAAAGGTGGGAGGATTGCGATTGGGGGTGAGGGGACGGTTATCGATTATGCTGTTCTTATGAAGAGAATGCCTGCGTCCGGGATGTTGGATGTTATGCTGGAAAATAACGAAGTCACCAAAGATCACGTTGCCACGATTGCCCAGAAACTCGCACAATTTTATACAAAAGCAAGAACGGGAAAGGGAGTTGACGAGTTCGGTACGGCAGAGGCGATATCGGTAAATACAACCGAGAACTTCGATCAGTCTGTCAAATACGTTGGGGAGACGATAAGCCGTGAAGTCTATAATGACATCAAGGCGTACACGGAAGATTTCATCGTGGAGGAGGGAGATTTAATCCAGAGTAGGATCGAGGGGGGTTACATCCGAGAGGGTCACGGTGACCTCCACGCAAGAAACATCTGCATTGCTGATGATCAAGTTTACATCTACGACTGCATCGAGTTTAACGAGCGTTTTAGGATTGGGGACGTGGCAGACGATATCGCATTTCTGGCGATGGATCTCGATTTTCATCTCGAACCGGGGCTTGGCAAGCACTTCGTCAACGAGTATATCCACCACACAAATGATACCGGACTTATAAAGATGCTCATTTTTTATTCATGCTACCACGCTTACGTTCGGGGGAAGGTATTAAGCTTTGAAATCGACGAGTCCAAAATTTCTCAAGACGAGAAGAGGCGGGCGAGAGACGAAGCGCGGCTGTATTTTGCCCTCTCTCACCATTACGCAGTTTCTGATAAAAGGTCCTTCTTGGGCATTACGTTTGGACCTTCCGGGACGGGAAAGAGTGCCTTGGCCGAACCATTGGCGGAGGAGCTTGGGGCGATGTTGATAAGCTCCGATGTGGTTAGGAAAGAGCTTTTTGGGATGAAGCCGGACGAGCATGAGTACGGTATCCCCGGCGCGGGGATTTACTCAAAAGAGGCCTCAATAAGGACGTACGATGAGATTTTTAAAAGGGCGATGATAAATCTAAAAAAAGGACGATCGGTTGTTTTGGATGCGACATTTTTGATACCGAAAGAGAGGAGTAGGGCCAAGGACTTGGCAAGAGAGGCAGGGGCGCGATTTTTTATCATCGAGACGACATTATGTCCCGAAGAGGTTGTAAAAAAACGGATTGTTGAGAGGATGGAAAAGGGAAGCTACTCTGATGCCACTGTGGATATTTACAATAAACAGCGGGGGTATATGAAGCCCCTTTTGGAACTGGAGAGGGAATTTACGATTTCAGTAGACACTACAGCGCCCAAAAGAGAGAATGTTAAGACCATCTTGAGGTATCTATTGTTGAACGAATAGTGACAGTTAGAATTAAATTGTTGAGAATTTATAAGGATTAGGGTATGAAAAAATATGACGTTTGGGGGTTGGGAAGCCCGCTTCTGGATTTTATTGTTGAGGTGGACGAAGGGATACTGGCTGAGATAAATCTTCAGAAAGGGGAGATGCACCTCATCACTGCCGACGAGAGCAGGGCGATTATGAAAAAGCTTGATAAATACGAAGTAAAAACGGCCCCCGGCGGCAGCAGCGCGAATACACTGGCGGGGGTCTCAGTCCTGGGTGGGACGGCGGTCTTTTTGGGAAAGATTGGAAACGATAAAAACGGGGGGATTTACGAGCAGAAAACGGTGGAGCACGGCGTTGAATCAAAACTCTCAAGACACGACAGTGCAGGGACGGGACACGCCATAACCTTCATTACGCCAGATTCGGAGAGGACGTTTGCCACCCATCTGGGTGCTGCGGTTCACTTTAGGCAAGAGGACGTCTTTGAGGAGGAGATAAAAAATAGCAAAATTCTCCACATCGAGGGGTACCAGCTTGAAGACCCGGCCCTAAAGGAGACGTGCATCTACGCCATGGAATGCGCGAAAAGGCACGGGGTCAAGGTCTCCATCGATCTTGCAGACCCTGCCCTTGTGGGCAGAAACGTTGTATCCCTAAAAGAGCTGGTTCTCAAATACGCAGATATCGTCTTTGTAAATGAGCTTGAGGCAAAAGCCTTTACGGGAAAGGGAGAGCTTGAGGCGCTCCACGAAATCTACGATATGTGCGAGACCGCCGTTGTAAAGTTGGGTAATAGGGGGAGCTTGATTAAGGCCGACGATACGTTCTATCGAGTTTCGGCTCATGAGACTGCGGTGGATAACACAAATGGGGCCGGGGATGCCTATGCCGCTGGGATACTCTATTGCCTCACCCACGGGATTGACATGGAGCGGGCGGGGAGGATTGCCTCTTACATTGCGGCCAAGGTTGTTGCCGGCACTGGCGCAAGGCTTTCTCATAGCATCGCAGATGAGATCAAAGACCTGTAACGATATTGATATTTAGATTGAGGATTTCTTGCTCCCCTCAAAATCACAGGATAGTGGTCTTATCTTTTGGGAGTAGGAGGATAAAAAAACATTACCTGTCATTTCCTTGGAAAGCGGGAATCCAATGGATATTATTCTGGATCCCCAGTCAAGCTGAGGATGACAAAATAGTTAAATGTCTTTCCCTTGGAAAGCGGGAATCCGGGCTAAAAAATAGAATCATATTATTCTGGATTCCCAATCAAGTTGAGAATGACAATAGTATGGATTTCCAATCAAGTTGAGAATGACAGTATTTTAAACTTTTTGCAGTATACTTTAACCAAAGGAGGTTTTACATGAAAAAACCAAGGAAGAGAAGAAGCAGTGTTCCAATTGCTTTTTCAACAGCAATTGCAGCAGCAATTGCCATTGTAACCATCACGACAATTGTTATTCTGCCCGCAATGGCCCAGATGGAGGACACCTCCCTCTGGCTTGACAAAACCACGTTCTCACCCGGAGAGAGGGTAGCAATCCATTTTACCGCACCGGCGTCTTTTCCCACCAATGCTTGGATAGGGATAATCCCGTCCAACATCCCCCACGGCAGTGAGACCACAAACGACCAGCACGATGTTGCCTACCAATATTTGCAGGGAAAGACCAGAGGCACCCTATATTTCACATTGCCGAGAAAGGCAGGTTCTTACGACTTTCGGATGCATGACAGAGACGACAGTGGAAGAGAAGTGGGATCGGTGTCATTTACCATAACGGGATCCATGAGTGGGAGCGCCTCTTTGAGTCTTGATAAGCGGGGTTACTACGTCGGAGAAACGATTAAGGTAACTTTTACCGCTCCGGCGTCTTTTCCCAGAAACGCCTGGGTTGGGATAATCCCGTCAAGCGTTCCCCACGGCAGTGAAACCACCAACGATCAGCACGACATTGCATACAAATATCTGGAGGGGATGACTTCGGGGGTACTCTACTTTTCAGCGCCCGGCACCCCAGGTTCTTACGATATTCGGATGCACGACACCGACTCTGGAGGTGTAGAGATAACTTCGATAAGTTTTGGTGTAACCAGCAGGTAGGATTTAAAAACGATCTAAAGCTATTGATTGAGTGTTGCTATCTACAAAGGGGGAGGTCTCTCCCCTTTTGTTTAATTAGAACGAGATTTGGAAAGACGAGAAAAGCATGACCGATTCAGGATTAGACATTTCTCCTGTGGGGAGCAACATAACAAAGCTGATACCCCTTTACGTAGCCATCTCCATTTTGGGGTTGACTTTGGGTCTGACGCTTCCTGTCTTGGCCCTTGCAATGAATAAGGTCGGGGCATCTGTAAC
>JAUWME010000128.1 GCA_030613285.1 Candidatus Zymogenus sp.
TTTGGCGCGGTAATATCGCCTATCCGCCCTTCCCCATCGACGTCTTTGACCGCTGTTCCAACTGGGACGGGGATTATCAGGTCTTCACCGTTTTTCCCGTGTTGATCTTTTCCCTTCCCGTGGCCTCCTCTCTCTGCGGCCCAGCGTTGCCTGTACTTATAATCGAGGAGAGTGGACATCTGGGGGTTGCCGACGAGATATACATTACCGCCATCCCCACCGTCTCCGCCGTTTGGCCCGCCTTTGGGAACGTATTTCTCCCTGCGGAAACTAAGGCATCCGCTGCCTCCGGCCCCTGATTTTATCTCAATTGTAGCCTCGTCAACAAATTTCATTTTGTGGGCCTAAACAGTGTTTCAATAGTGGTTGAGTGTTAAGTGAAAAAGTAAAATTACAGATAGAAGGTAAAATTTATAAAGCGAAAAACAAAAAAGGGCTGACGATATTTAAGTCTCCTTAATTTTACGCCCGCCCTCAAACTATTTTAAAATTCTATTGTTTTTCCTAACTTTTTAAGTTTTGAGTATTTTTAATTCACATAGATATTCATGTATAAATTGGAGATGAATAATAAACCTGCAAACTCTACCTTAGATTTTTATTGAGGAAGCCTAAAATGAGAAAGGGGGGAACCTCCAAACATCCCAATTTGTTTTTGAATATTTCCCAATTGCCCCCACTTAATCCCAATTAAACAAATTGCTCTTTCTACCTTCTCGCATGAGACCTTTCATCGCTCCTCATCATCATATATTGATCCAAGGGACTACTGTTTTTCTTCGATGATGCTCACTCTCTTTTTGTTGCCTGTGAAGGTATCAAACTTTACTTCTCCGTCAATGAGGGCAAACAGTGTGTGGTCTTTTCCCATTCCGACATTATTTCCGGGGTGGATTTTCGATCCCCGCTGGCGAACGATGATGCTTCCAGCGCTAATTAATTCTCCTGCTCCGCGTTTTAGGCCGAGCCTTCTGCCCGCACTGTCTCGTCCGTTTCTGGAACTTCCCTGTCCTTCTTTATGTGCCATAACTAACTCCTATTGATTATATCGATCATATTATATACAACAAATTGTAAACTCATTGCAAGACCCACGCCCCACCCACCATCACCCGCCCTATCACTCTGCCAACCCCATTAAAACATCCACCAGCCCCATTCAAACATTTACCAGCAACCCCCATTCAAACATTTGCGGCACCCCCCAATCAAGCATTTGCGGCACCCCTTGAGGACAAACTATAGGAGTATTTCATCGATTTTGATTTTTGTCTGTTGTTGCCTGTGCCCTTGTTTTCTTCTGTATCCCTTTCTCCTTTTAAATTTCAGGATCGTTATCTTTTTCGCTTTGCCTTGAGATACAATTGTTCCTGTAACTTTGGCGCCTTTTATTTTTGGAGAGCCGATTTTTGGTTCTGAATCTCCGCCGACCATAAGGACATCTTCTAAGTCAATTTTATCTCCGACTTCTCCCAGGAGTTTTTCGACGGTGATTGTGTCGCCTGAGGATACTTTGTATTGTTTTCCTCCGGTTTTGATTACTGCATACATCTTTTTGTTATTCCTTTATCCTAATTCTTTATCAATATCAATGTGCTTCAATTAAGCTATATCAATTGGCCAAACAACCACCCGACCAACTGACTACCCTTGGGTTTTTTAAATGATTGCCCCCAGGAACCCCAACTGCTTATATTACTTCTTTTTGGCGCGTTTTGTCAAGAGAATTGTTGGGAATAGTTGGGAAATCTTACGAAAATAAGCAAAGATGGAACTCCCCTGGGATATAAAGATGTTCAGGAGAGACGGCAGAGAAGTATTAGGTGCAAAAATAAAAAAGCATGATGATATATCTTGACTGTTAATGTTTTTACTGTTATAATGGTTATGTAGGTATTAAATGCATTTATTAAAGCGTAAAACGTCTTGAAAAAAGTATTGATAGTAGAAGATTCGAAACTCACCCGCGAGATGGTTAAGGACACGCTTATTGCAGAAAACTTTGCTGTTGTTGAAGCCGCTGACGGCCTTGAAGGGGTTAGGAAAGCCTATGAGGAAATCCCCGATCTTATTATTCTTGATGTAATTATGCCGAGAATGGACGGGATCTCCTTATGTAAAATATTGACTCAAGGATCCGAGACACGGGACATACCTATAATAATGTTGACTTCAAGGACATCCTCAACGGACGTAAAGGAGGGGCTTGAGGCGGGTGCTGTGGATTATATTAAAAAGCCCTTTGACAGCATCGAGCTAATTGCCAGGGTCCAATCGGCACTTCGGTTCAAATCGTACAAGAACCAAATCAATTCTCTGACGGCAAAACTCAACGAACTTTCAATAACCGACGATTTGACTAATTTGAAAAATGCTGGTTTTTTTTGGGACTATCTGAATCGAGAGGTAAATAAAATTCCCCGTCTCGAAAAGCCACTTTCACTGATAATCATTGACCTTGATGACTTCAAAGAGGTAAATGAGAAATTCGGCCATCTTGTTGGGGACAGGGTACTTAAGGAGATAGCAACAATTTTGACGGTGAATCTTCGCCGATACGACCTTTTGGCCAGATATGGTGGGGAGGAGTTTGTGGTTGTCCTTATAGACTCTGATGAAAGCGAGGCTTTTAGAGTAGCTGAAGATTTGAGGAAAAAGATTGCTGAGAAAGCATTTGAAGAAGATGGAGAGAAATTTCCAATCACTGCAAGTTTTGGAATTGCTTCCCTTGTTCCGGAGATGCCCAAAAACATGTTAAATACCATATCTCTTTTTGAGCGGGCCGATAAAGCTCTTGGCGAGGCCAAGTCAAAGGGAAAAGGGATATGCGTGATAATGCCTGTTTCGTATGATGAGAAGAAAGCAGGGCCTGAAATAATTGAAAAGGATTTTTGACTGGAGAGCACGATAAGAAGAGGGACTCACTGAATGAAGACTCCTTTGCTTTTTTGATATTTTGATATTTCATTCAAAACTTTAAGTCAGCAGAACAAAATGATAGCAATCGATATAAAATGTAGCAATGGCCATCTCTTTGAGGGTTGGTTTGCAGACAGTGATTCTTTTAAAGATCAGAAAGAAAAGCTTTTGGTAAACTGTCCTTTGTGTGGGAATAGTAATGTTGAGCGAATGCCGTCGAGTTTTGCCATCGGAAAGAGTTCAAAGTTGTCAAATAAGTCAAATGTGCCGAGTCCTCCACATCAAGATGAAGAACAAAGGGTTTCGATACTGCCAAATCCAAATCTAATGGAATTTAAGAAGTATCTTGATAAAAACTTTGAGGATGTCGGCACGGGCTTTGCCGAAGAAGCATTGAAGATACATTTCGGACTTGAAGAGGAAAGAAATATCCGCGGCGTCACAACCGAAGATGAAGAAAAGGAGCTGAAGGAGGAGGGTGTTCCCTTTGTAAAAATACCTATTATAAAGTTCAACAGTTGACACAGCGGTCTTTGCAAAAGGGTGGAGTCGGTATATAGGTTCAGCAGCTGATATTGGAGTCATTCCAAAATGTTGGGGTCGGGTATGTCTATAGTGATTTGGTGAATCCTGACAATGAAATAGAAATGTTCTATACTTCTTCCTTCCCATTAATTATTAGTAGTACGTATTCTTTTAATGTTTTTACTCTTGACAAACTTCGCTTGTTTTAATACAATTTAAGTAAGATAGTTAAAAAATACTGGACATGAAAGATATTAAAAAACCTCTCTTAATTGCCTCCATTGTCATCTCGATGGCAATATTGGGCTTCACCGCCTTTGGAAAACGGGGTTTTGCAAGCCTTCTAACATTAAAGCAAAGAAAAGAGAAAATTGCAATCGAGACAGAGAATCTGAGAAACGAAAACGATAATTTGAAGAGCGAACTAATTCGCCTGCAAAAAAAAGAATATCGCGACCGAACAATCAGATCAAAGATGGGAATGGTTAAGGAGGGTGAAGTAATCTATATTTTCACTCCAGAGTAAGTCATGTTTTGTAATTTGTGCGGAACAAATCTCATAGATGGCTCACTTCGATGCAGCAAGTGTAAAAACTTCTTTCCAATAAATCTTGAGGAGCGAAACTACAAGGTCATCCTTGCCTCCTTCTCTGACTATACCGCAAAAAAAGAGACCGCAAAGTATTTAGCTTCCCGCTCAAAGGACATTGATTTAAAGACTGCGCTATCAAGGCTCGAAAAACTTCCCCTTGTCCTCTCAAATAAAATTTCAAAAAGCAAAGCGGTGGAGTTTGAAAAGAATTTCACAAAGCTTGGCGCCCGAATCAAGTTTGTTCCCATAATAGAAAACCCGGCAGACAAACAGAAACTTATTGAGGAACTGAAGCGTCCCCTCAAGCGATCTTATCTTGAGGAAAAGAAGCTCGAAATCCCAAAGTCGGTCGAAAGACTCGAAACTGAAATTCAGTCTTCTAATCCAAAACTAAAGCTATTTATCATTCCGATGGTACTTTTTTTGTTAGTACTCGCCTTGGTTTTGATGTACATAAATTTTTATAAGGGAAAAAAACCTTACGGCCCAGGGATTTCCCCTACCTCTCCAACAGAGACTTCTCCGGAGCCTGTCACTCCGCTGACACCAGAAACCGTTCCGGAAAAGGATGGCACAAAAACTATCCCCGATAAAGGTGATGGAAAAACCGCGCCACTTGTCAACCCAGAAATATTAAAAGAAAACCCGAAGAGACTCAATCCTGATCTCGTTGCAGATCTTACTTCAACCCTGAATACCGAAGCAATTGAACTTTTCACGAAGGGTTCTTACGAAGAAGCCTTGGAGAAATTTCTAACAGCATTGGCCAGCAATCCTAACGATGCAACACTGAAAAGCAATGTGGCAATTTGCTATTCGATCTTAGGATGGCAGGAACTGACGAACAATGACACAGAGATGGCCAAAACCCACTTTACGAACTCTTTACTTTATTCTCACAGTGATTCTTCGACATACAAGGGACTTGGTCGAGCTTATGAACTTCAGGGAGAATTGGATTCTGCAGAAGAAAATTACAGAACCGCCATAGAGCTAAATCCCAATGATGATGAGCTTATTATGCATCTCGGATTGGTGTTATACCAAAACAATAAACTCGGAGAAGCATTAGAATATTTGAAGCAATATTATGATAGATATCCAGATGATGTGAATGCCAAGAACTTAATTGCAAAGATTGAACTTGAATATTCCGTCGAGGAAACCTACGACATCAAGGAAGGGAGCCATTTTATCGTTAAATATGAAGGTGGCTCCCGGGAGGTTGTCGGAAAATTCCTCCTGACCACCCTCGAACAAGTTTACGAAACCGTAGGTGTAAACCTCGGTCGGTATCCTACAAAGAAAATTACTGTTGTCCTCTATTCAAATAAGGAATTTAAAGACGTCACAAGATCCCCAGACTGGGCCGGGGCGTTGTTTGATGGAAAGATACGCATTCCCATCAAAGGACTTTCCGGCAGAACCAATGAGCTTACAAGAATGGTCACCCATGAATATACCCATGCGGTAATTTTCGATATCGCCGGCCCGAACTGTCCCGTCTGGCTGCATGAGGGTATGGCGCAATATATGGAAAAGGCAGATGTGGCAAAAGCCGACGAACTCATTCTTGAGTATTATAAACGGTACGAAGACATCCCATCGCTCAAGGATTTCTCTGGAGGGTTTATGGGTCTCGGTAATAACGAGGCATATTTTGCATATATGTTGAGTCTCTCCGGAACCAACTACTTGATAAAAACGTACGGCATGAGCTTTATCAGGGAGCTTCTGATCGGCCTTGGCGAAGGAAAGGAATTTGATGAGGCGTTTTATGACGTATATTTAGTATCTTTTGATGACTTCATGTCTCGCTGGAAGAATAAAATGAGGAATAAGTTGTAGTTTATCGCTGTGAAATGCAAAATTCTCTGATTTGCACCTGTTCCAACTGTACCCTGTCATCTCTCAAAGCCCCCCTAAATAGGTTGCTCGCATTATCTTTTGATACAACTCTAAGTGTAAAAAGTTAAACAACGCCACCTGCCGCACATGGGAAATATCTGCTTCAATTTCCGTTAAAAATTTTCATTTCTCCAAAATCTCAACAGCCCTTTGCTCCTATTGAGGTCGCTAACATTAGAATATTATTAGAAATTTTTTCTTGACATTCATTCCCACAATTGATATTCTGGAACTTGTTGTTTTTATAATACTTTTAATCATTATTTGGGCTTTCTGACCACGGCAACCTTTCAAAAAAAACCTTACTAACAAAAACTATGGGCAAAGAAAATGAATAGAAAAATATTTAAGACAGATATCATTTCATCCTTTATAAACTTTATCAAATTCAAAAAATACTTCACTATCATAATAGTACCCCAAAAGGCACAAAAAGTGCACAAATTTAAAGTCTCTGACTTGACTCTGATGATCATGGGTGTTCTGATAGTCATTTTCGTAATCGTCTCCGGGAATATGCTCTTTAAGTATTTTGAGCTGGCCATAAATACACAAACTATGGGCGACTTACGAGAAACAAACAGAAGACAAAAAGAGAAAATTAGGGAATTTCAAGAAAATATCGACAAGTTGGAAACCCAGATGGAAAAAATCCGCCAGTTTGACGAAAAACTGCGCATTATCACCAACATCGGGGAATTTTCGAAAGGAGATGAAATGTTCGGTGTCGGCGGCCCACTTCCAGAAGAAGGCGAAAGTGTTACAGATGTCGATAAATACACCAAATCCCTCATGACAGAGATAAGCGTCGATCTTGATAAGCTCCAAGAAGAATCGAAACTCCGCGAAGAAAGCATCCAGGAGCTTCTAAGCTTCCTCGAAGATAAAAAGAATCTTCTGGCA
>JAUWME010000123.1 GCA_030613285.1 Candidatus Zymogenus sp.
ATTTCTACGGTTCCCAATAACCTCCAAATTCGAAGCTTATCGATATTATAGTATCAACCACTTATTCTTGAGATTTCTCTCCAAGGCTTCGTTGAGCTTTGGGATATTCATCTTTTTAAGCCTCACCTCAATAAAGAGACCCTCCCAAATTTTTTTCTAATATCTACATTTTTCTTGACATCCACCTTTCAGTTGTGGTACTTTACGTTTTGAATGAGGACTCATTCATACATAAGTCAAAGGGGAAGACAAATCCTTGATTCATGTCTCCATTTGACTTTCTGGTTCTTTTAAAAATATCATGGGAGTAGTTGACTTCCTTACATTTTCGTGGTAACAAGGTTTTTTACCATAAGGGAAACCGCCCGTGGAAGAAAAACTCAAGCTCTTCGTCATCATCTTAAACAAAACGGAGTTTTTAGACGATATACTCACTCTCTTTCTGGAGCTGGGAGTCAGTGGGGCAACAATCCTTGACTCCGTCGGTATGGGAAGAATCGTCGTAAAAGATATTCCCATCTTTGCAAGCTTTAAGGACCTCCTCTCCGGTTCGAGACCCAGCAACAAAACAATCTTGACCATTGTAAGAGAAGAGCTAATCGAAGAAATCGTAGATGGACTTGAAAAGTCAATCGGAGAATTTTCAAAAACTGGGACAGGGATTTACTTCACACTCCCTCTGGATGCCGTATGGGGGCTTGCAAAAGAGTTGGTCGATTAGAGTTCACTGGCATTTGAAGCTCACTCTCTGACAGAAATCACATCAAGGGTTGCTGGATTAATACTTTGTAGGGTGTTGGGAGGTTGCCAAGGGTTGGTCGAATGCTTGTTGAAAATCGGCTCGCATTCGGGAGCACTCATCAAGGGTTTAATAAGAAGTGAAAATAATGAACCGCTGGGTTGGCAGAAGGAAAAACTGTGAAAGAAGATGACAAAAAACTCGTTAAACAGCTTTTTCATGCAAGCAGCATCGGGTTGTCCCTCGTTTTTGCCATTTTCATTGGTCTTTTTGCTGGGATATTCATCGACAAGAAGTTTGGCACAGCGCCGTGGTTTACTTTAATATTTCTAACACTTGGAATCATCGCCGGTTTTAGAAATATATTTTATATCTTCAAAAAATACGGCCTCGGAGATGAACAAATAAATGAAAAAGACGACAGCAAAAAGACTTGAAACGAATTCGTTCGAAATAGTCATTGGTGGAAGTGTGGCCACCATGCTCACTCTTGCCATGATAGGTTACGTCACTATTTCTTTAGAATTTGCATTGGGCGCCCTTGTTGGTGGAATTGTGGCGGTGCTCAACCACATTGGCCTTTATAGATCACTTAAAGGGCTTCTCTTGGCTGTTACTGAATGCACTGTCAACAACTCAGATGATGAAAAACAAATTAATAGGGGAGTCTTTTCTACTCTCTTTGGTTTCTATTTTAGAATATTTCTTTCCGGCGTCATTATTTTTTTTGCCTTAACAGGTGGTTGGGCAAATCCCATTGCAATCTTTGTGGGGGCGTCCGTTGTTATGATAAATAGTTTTATTATTGGAATACTGTTGTACAAGATCGATTAGGAGCTCAAATCTATGGAACATCCAATCCTGTGGCTTGATAATTTCTTTAAATCTCTCGGATTAATACCTGACCCTCATCATCCTCCCCTGTGGCTTGCCTCCCACGTAACCTACACCTGGCTTATTATGATCTTTTTGGTACTCGTATCATATCTCGCCATGAAAAAAGCCACCATCGTCCCAAAACCAGTGCAAAACCTCATTGAAATTGTCATCCTGGGATTTGGCAACCTCATCAAAGACACAATGGGTGAAAAAGGAATGGCCTTCATGCCTCTCTTGGTGGCCGAGGCCCTCTTTATCTTCACCGCAAATCTTGTGGGTGTTATACCGGGATTTCACTCCCCCACGGCAAACCTCAACACCAATGTGGCTATGGCGCTTGTCGTCTTTTGCATCACACACATCGTAGGGGTATATACACATGGCTTTAAATATGTAAAACAATTTCTCGGCCCCGTCTGGTGGCTGACACCCCTGATATTCCCCATTGAAATAATAAGTCACCTTTCACGACCCCTGTCTCTCTCGGTGAGGCTCTTTGGAAACATTCAGGGTGAGGACCTTGTCCTCTTGATACTGCTTTTTCTGGCACCGTACTTTTTGCCACTTCCAATAATGTTTCTGATGATCTTAACGAGCGCTCTGCAAACCTTTGTCTTTGTCCTGTTGACAATGCTCTACATCGGCGGAGCGATGGAGGAGGCCCATTAACATTAACTTGGGCCCACTGCAATTAGTTTGATAGGACTCACTGCAATTAAGTTGGTTGATAAACTGTGTTTGTAGGATTTGGTTGCAATAATTGTTTTTAAAAGTCGATTACAGAAATCGATTACAAAAGACCCATTACAATTAGTTTGATAGAGAAATCGTACTCAAAAAAAGTTGGTAGTCAAAGTTAATTACAAATACAATTGATATAGTTTTTGTGGCTATTAAAGCCAAGACGAATGATAAAAATGTGTAAAGCAGGCTTTAAACCTGTCACCTAACGTTATTTACAGACAAAAAAGAAGAAAAAAGGAGAGCTCTTATGTCTAAGAAATTGACTGTAACCCTGTTTTTTATGTTGATGATGCTAACAGCAGCCGTTGCGTTTGCCCAGGAACATGGAGGAACCGGTGAAGAAACAAAGCTGGTTAATCCTGAATATGTTCTCTATTTTGTGGCCGTGGTGCTGGCCGCTGCATTTTCCATAGGTATTGGTACCATTGGGACAGGAATCGGAATGGGTAACGCCGTAAGAGGTGCCGTGGATGGCGTCTCCCGAAATCCCGATACATTCGGTAGAATCCTCACCACAATGATGATCGGACTTGCCATGATTGAATCACTGGCAATCTACGCCCTGATTGTGGCGCTTGTTCTATTGTTCGCAAACCCGTTTCTGTTAAGCTTTGGGATTGGCGGTTGATAGAAAGGCTGGAACAAAGACTGATAAGACGAATTTTTCGGGGATCATAAAAATGGTCCCCGAGAATGCTTGAATGTACTATATAATTAATTGCCACCCAATAGATACTTGACACTCCATAGCCAACCTACCAATATTGATCATCAGTATTAATCATTAAAACGGCCCCTTTAGTTCGAGCCCCCCCCAGATTTCAGGCTGCCGTTCTCCATTGTGTAAATAACGGCAGACTTCTTTTTCCTCTGTTTGACCTCCCCAACCCTTTCAAGCGCCAACTTTAAAACCACAGGCCCAACAATCTGGTTTAGGGTAACAACAGACAAAATCAATGAACCCACGGGAACTCCCCATTCTGGAAATATGCTCTCAACTTTCACCGCAAGCCCAATTGAAACACCCGCCTGGGCCGTAAATGATAACCCCATCCATCGACTTTCGACCGTTGGCTCTTTGAGGAGCTTTCCAACGGCAAGGCTTCCAAGGGAGAGGGCCAAAAGGCGATAACCCATCAGCGCTAATGTCAATATCCACACTTCGGCAACAACATTGAGGTCAACAGATGCCCCGGCCACCGCAAAGAAGATTGCATAAAGGGGAAGGGAGCTTTCATCTATCGTTTTTAGGAGCTCGTCCCCCTCTGGAGAAAAATTTTCCACCACAAACCCCGCCGTAATGGCGATCAGGAGAGGCTCAACGATAATATTAAATTCCCACATCCCAGATAGATATCCCGACAAGAAGTGGGCGAGGGTTGTAACCAGCAGGGCAAAGAGGAGGAGGATTACCGGTAGATCCCTGTTGACGTACTTAATGTAACTGATAAGACCCAGTCCCAACAGCGCCCCGATCCCAAGGTTTCCTACAATCTCAACAAGGAGGAGAAGAGCGGTACTGGAACTCAATGATGCTCCCGCATTGATCAAAAGCTCCCCTACGGTTACAGACAACGTAAAGAGGATCAGCACAACCACATCCATCGCCACAGTGATTCCCATGATAGTTTCGGTAAAAGGCCCCGCCGCCCTCGTTTCACTGATCACCGCCATCATGGTTGACGGCGAGCGGGCAGCCATAACCGAGGCAATTATAAGCCCTGCGGCAATAGATATTGATATGTTGTTTATTGGAACAACATTAAAAACTGGGCCGAGAAAATAAAGGATGAGAACACACCCAAAAAAGATCGCCACAATCTGAACAACAATATTTAAGACAATTAGGCTTACCCTTTCCTTCAAGCCTGAAATTTTGAGCTCCCCGCCGGCGGCAAGGGCAATGAAGGTCAGGGCGAGGTCATTAATGAATCTCATTTCGGAAACGGTATTGGAATTTACAAATCCCAAAAGAAAAGGCCCAAAGAGAATACCGCAAGCGAGATAGCCGGTTATTCGGGCAAGTTTCAGCTTTTCGGCCATCGCCCCCATAAAGTATGAGGTAAGCATCAAAAAGCCGATACTCAACGCCCCCCCGCCCCTTTCCATTGCGCCATCAACAGGAATTGAGACAAGACCGTAAAACACAACGGCCACGGTGACCAATGGAAATAGGTACTTCATTTTGTGCCCGCCTTCCCCCGATTACCGTCTTTGGCGCTTCCCAAAACGGATTTTATTGCCATTGGGGCAAGAAGCTCGTTAAAAAGAATTGATGTTGTCACCGAAAAAATAATCAATCCCCCAATGGGATCGGGGGCTAACTGGGAAAAACTCAAAGCAATTGCCACAGCCATCGACCCTTGGGAGATAGAGCCCAGACCGATATTTCTGGGTATTTCGAAGTAGGTTTTAAAAACGAGTGAGGCGCCAAATCCTCCCAAGACCTTCCCCAAAAACCGTATCCCGATATATATCGGAACTACAATCAGAACCTGTGGCGAAAATTCAAGGAGGGCGCCTATGGTTATAAGGAAAATGAGGAAAATTGGTTTTTCACCCAACAATAGAATATCCATGATTTCACTCTGCTTTGGGCTCATGTTTGCAAGAACCATCCCACTAATTGCAGACATTAGCAGCGGGGATACATTTAGGTATCTTGCGCCACCCACCGAAAGTATCACCATTCCAATCACAACAAGAAAAAGTTCCCTCTTGTCTTCGGTAATGCGAACGATGAAATTTAAGATAAAGCCAGAAAGTAGTCCGAGCAGAACCGTAGCAAGCAGGACATCCCACCACCTAAAGTAGATTTCACCCCCGATCGTGTGAAAACCTTCATACGCAAACGCAAGACCAACCAACGGTATGGCAACCATATCATCAAGCGATGAAACATATCTCAAAAGTATAACAATATTTCTCTTACCACTATCTATAAGCCCCCTTCCCATCACTGTCATGGTCGATTGAGAAGTACAGGAAGCCATGGCGGCAAATACCAGAGCAAAAGCAACAATAACTCCCTGGGAGGTTGGTGTTATTTGACCTGCATAGAAGAAATAGAATATAAACGCGATAAAAACAAAAATAAGTGGAACAACAGAATTAAATATCATAACCCCAAAAAAACTTCTTGGAAATCTAATGATGTCACTAAATTTGAGCTGTATCCCAAAGAGGATTCCAATCCATCCAAGCCCCAAAAGCACAAGGGGAGTAAGAGAGTCAAGAATATTGGAATCGAGGAAATTGAGGAACATGGGGCCCATCAAGAGGCCCAGGAAAATATATAGAAATTCGGAGAAGATAATTGGGGAGAAATATTTTGGGGTCCTCGTGTCTGTATACGCCCGCCTGTATCCCACAAGGGACAAAATCACAATAATAACAAGGACTATTATCTCTTTCATAAGTAAAACCCGAAGTGGGTGTTTTGGAACCTAAAAGAGGGAAAACCCGGATATGAATTTGCGCCCGCACAGGACAAGGCAAACTTCTACTCGCCTTCTAATAACCTATTACTACTCTCACAATTGTAACCGAGCATCTTCCAATGGAAACAACCAGCTCATCTATGAATCCACAGCTTGTCTCTCATTCTAAAAAGCTGAGCGAAAGTTTCTGATAGCCGTTTCCTTTAATCAATTACCGAACTCTTTCTAAATGATATCCTTCTGATAATGTGTGGGGGGTATTGCTGGGGAGGGGTGTTACTTTTTTTTTGTTCTTTTTTTCATCTTTATTTTTGCGAAGATCTTGGCACCCGTATCGACCTGAAGTCCCCGATCGGTTTCTATCTCTCCTGTGAACACACCTTTTTCTTTAATAGAGACTTTCTTCGAAATAATCTTGCCCTGCATCGTCCCTATAAGGATGATGGACTCTGCTTTAATATCACCGACAATCTTAGACCCAGCACCAATGACCAACTCTGAATCTGTGGCGGTGGAATTAATTTTGCCTTTGATGAAAGCACCATCAATAATAGTCCTGTTGGTAAGTACTAACTTACCTTCAAAAGAGTTTCCTGGGCCAATGTAAGTAATCTGCTCTACTTTTTGCTCTGAGAAATCCCCGTTCTGATTTTGCTTATTTTCCATTTTGCTCATTTATCAACTTCCCCTCTTTTCCATTTCCTCAGCTTCTGTCTTGCAGTGAATACAAAGCGTTGTTACGGGCCTGGCTTTTAATCTCTCACTGCTTATTGATTCTCCACATTCATCGCAGATTCCGAATGTACCATCTTCGATCCGCGCCAAAGCCTTTTGAATCTTTACGATAAGTTTTCTCTCCCTGTCACGAATACGCAACAAAAAATTTCTGTCCGATTCGTGAGAGGCCCTGTCGGTTGGATCGGGAAAATCTTCCTTTGAGCGAGTCATCTCTGAAACAGTGTCATTTGCCTCCAATAGAAGTTCCTCAAGCCTGGTCTCTAATAGTATCTTAAAATCTTGAGTAATTGTTTTGTCCATGGTACTTTAACACCTTTTTTCTAAAACTATCATAGACTAATTTTCTGACAACCTAATAACAATTATTGCAACAAAGAGCAAAACTGCCATCCATGCACTGAGGATGTCGGAATATCTCTTATACTTTGATTTGGGAAGGTTTTTAAGGCTATC
>JAUWME010000461.1 GCA_030613285.1 Candidatus Zymogenus sp.
TCATTGACAAGTTCCACCCACTTGGTAAAATGGGATTGTCTTAGCCTTAAATCACATAAATATTAACGTTGCAGGAAGTAACATGATAATCCCAAGCATCTATCTCCTCCTTAAACCATCCTCTCACCTCTGCAATCTAAATTGCGACTACTGCTTCTACAAGCGTGTCAACGACGTCTACCCAGAGGGCGAGATGATGACAATCGAGACCGCCGAAGCGATCATCAAGAAGACCCTTAAGATGGGTGCCCGACACAACTCGTTTACGTGGCAGGGGGGGGAGCCAACGCTTTTGGGGCTCGATTTCTACAAGGAGGTTTGCCGTCTTCAGGACAAATACAGATCTCAGGGACAGGTGGTGGAAAACTCCCTTCAGACCAACGGCGTGAACATTGATGATGCTTGGGCGGATTTCCTAAAGAAAAGAAACTTTCTCGTGGGCCTCTCACTGGACGGGCCAAAGGAAACCCACGATCACTACCGAAAAGATGGGGGTGGCGGTGGAACTTACAACAAGGTCATCAACGCTGCAAATCTCCTCCATGAAAGGGGTGTCCCTTTTAACATCCTTGTTCTTCTAACTGATATCAATGTTAATGAGCCGGAGGAAATTTACAGCTTTTTGATGGAAAACAACTTTTCCCACTTGCAGTTTATCCCCTGCTTTGAACACGACGCCGACGGCAACCTCCTCCCCTATTCTGTAACAGGTGAACAACTGGGAAGCTTTCACACACGCCTCTTCGACCTCTGGATGGAGAACGGGTTTTTTAAAGTATCTATCAGAATCTTCGAGGACATCTTTATCTATATCCTCGATGGAAGGAAAACCTCCTGCGGTTGGCTTGAGAGGTGCGGTTCGTATTTCCTTGTGGAGCACAACGGAGATACCTACCCCTGCGATTTTTTTGTCTATCCACAATGGAAGCTCGGAAACATCGTGAATGATTCCTTCGAATCAATTTTGAGCAACCCAAAAAGATTTATGTTTGCCGAAATGAAAGCCGACATAAATGCGGAATGTACCACCTGCCCTCACCTCCCCTTCTGCCGCGGCGACTGCACCAAGTTCAGGTGGGGTCAAAGCGGTTCAACTTTCAAACATAACGAAATTTCCACCTTTTGCACAGCAAGAAAGATGCTTCTATCCCACATTGAGCCTCACATTGATGAGGTTAAACGAAGAGTCGCCTCAGTAAAAAACAAAGAAGTGGATCCATCCGGGTTATCTTTTGAAAATGTAAAGAGAAATGACCCATGTCCTTGCGGGAGCGGCAGAAAGTACAAAAAATGCTGCGGAAGAAACACATGATAAATAGTGTGACAATCGAAATGTACTCATGTTGCAATATATTCAGCCACATAACTAAAATACTATTTGACTTATATACTTTTATATTCTATACTTAAAATAAGGTACGCATTTCGATACCCTTCTTGTGTATCGAATTGTTAGAAAGACTATAATTGTTTAATTCTTTTAGGAGTTCGCTTATGAAGAATAAAATTTCTTCTTTGCTAAAGGGAAAAGATATTACCATACTATCCGTCAATGAGAATAAGGATGTCGGTGAGGCCGTTGCTCTAATGAACGTCAAAAAAGTGGGATCTCTTTTGGTTGACGATGATTCAGGAAAGTACACAGGTATAATAACAGAGAGGGATCTTTTAATCCACCTCAGCACCTGCACCAAAGACCTCTGCACTTACAAGGTCAAAGAAATTATGACCTCTGACCTGATTTGTATCTCCGCAGATGATACCATCGACCAAGCAAGTAACGTCATGGCAGACAAAAATGTCCGTCATCTACCTGTAGTATCCGAAAACAAAATAGTTGGAATAATCTCCATGAAGGACATTATAAACTCTATCAGGTCAGGACTTGAGGCAGAAACCAAGTATTTGAAAGATTATATATCAGACAAATACCCAGCATAACCACAAGGCTCGCTGTTGGGGCTTATTTTTTATTAAATTACAGCTTAATATCACCTATGGTAAAAGACCTGTTAATTTCGCTCACAAGCTGTTGCAACTGATATTTTTAGGTAGAAGATTTTCAACAAATAACCCCTCCCACAAGTAGTTTTTGCAATAATTGGTTTTTAGTAAAAACAGGGCGGGTTTTTAACCCGCCCTTATATTTTTTCTGTTTTTATTTCCAATAAAACAAATTCGACATCTAAGCAATAAATTTCTAAACAGGCATCCCTACCTTCTTGCACTGCTTTTTCCAAAAACTTGTAAAAACAATATTTGTCTTCTTATCAATGGGTAGCCCCTTGACCTTCTTCGTCCATTTGTCCTCGGCCTCTTCGGAGCTGTCAAAACACTTTTCGGAAAACGAAAAAAGCTTCTTTTCAGCATCTCCTTTTTTGGCCTTCAGGCTCCCCACAAGTTTTTCACTCTCTTTGACAAACTCACTCTCAAGCTCGTCCCTCTCGTCCTCGTAGGCGCGTATCCTTTTCTGGTATTCTTTCAGCACCTCCCGGTGAAGCCCCTCGTGGCGCCCCCAGCTGGTGGAATTATGAAACATAC
>JAUWME010000244.1 GCA_030613285.1 Candidatus Zymogenus sp.
CCCCCCCGTGGCAAGAACAAAGGCCTTCCCCTCAATCTCCATCTCCCTGTTGCCCATTCTTATTGTAATTGAACGAACCCGATTTTTTTCCACCACCACCGATACAACTTCATAACCCAAAAGTAGCTTAATCCCCATGGACTTTACAACTCCCTCCAAAGCCTTAAAAAGGCGATACCCGCTTACCGATGGGGGAAGTGTCGGGGTTTCAAAGATTTTTGTATTAATAACACTTTCAAGATAATTAACTACCTCATTGCTCCTTCTCAAGCCCAGCACGGCAGGCGTTGCAACCCTCTCACCGTTTCTTACTGTATTGAAAAGTGCCTCCCCAACACCTTTAAGAAAATCGGGGTCATCAAATTTCCGGGCAAGGGTAAGGGACGTCATCCCGTAACCTTTAGTATCGAGGTTAAGATCGACGACCCTTCCCCTGAAGTGAGGAAGATCCAGTCCCTTAACGCTTAACGTGGAAATATTGTGGGCCATGTAGGTGGGATAAAAATCCTTGAGTCCTTTAAACCCGCATATCAAGATGTCTGTTTTGTCTCTCAAATCGCCTGCTACCATTGTAGAGGACAAAAGTGCGGTGGGCTTTACTGTCCCCACAGCTGTGGGAAGCAGGAAATTTTTATCGAGATTGCCCACATATTTCACTCCCCCCAGAGCCGCCGCCTCCAAAAAGAGCGCCATCCCCTCCTCAATATGTTTCATCCCCACCTTTGCATACGGGTGTTCGGGATTATCAGCGACCAACTCCTTAATCCCCTCTTTGGGCGATTCCAAAGGTTGTTGTACCGTTGGCGGGTAGTGCCCAAGATAATCGATCGTTCCTGTAAATATCGTAATAATCCCTATCCCTTTTCCTACAACAAGGACACTCTTTCCCTTTTCGGCAGCGGTAATTCCCGCCATCAAACCACCAAGTCCTGCGCCAATTACTACCACATCATAGTTCATTTTTTATTGCCCTTCTTCTTTTTGTCTCCTTCTCTCTCCTCAACTTTATCCAAAGCAAAAAGCCCCAGATAGATACCCTCCATCAACTGCTCCTCAACGAGCTGATCCCCTCGAAGGATGGGTCTTATCCCCCTCCATCGCTCTTCAAGAAACTTTATCAAAATATCGTTCGCCTCGTAGTCGGGAACCATCCCAAGCTCGTGCAAAATCCCCAGAAGTCGGTAAGTGCAAAATCCCCCTTGACACGAACCCATGCCAACCCTTGTCCTGTGTTGAATGTCGTTAAGATCGGTGGTGCCAGTCTCCTCTATCACCTTCAAAATCTCTTTTTTCGTTACAAGCTCACACTCGCATACTATTTCTTCAATCCCAGTCGGCTCCTTTTTCATCGCAATCTCAATCTTATCGAATCGATCCCCCAGTTTGTAGTGCTTCCCGTCTTCTGCGCCAGGCAGCGGTTTCTCTGCCGTTGTACAGGGGTTATGTACGCCAAGCGCCGTTGCAATTAAATCAACTACTTTTTCTGCCATGAGCCTATAAGTTGTGAGTTTCCCCCCGACTATGCTTATGAATCCGCCAATATCATCTGTCACCCTGTGGTCTATTACAGAAAAACTCCTCGATATATTTCTTCCATTCTCATCAGCGTCTCCACCAGCCCCGGCAATACTTCCCAAAAGGGGGCGTATCCCGGCATAAGCCCGGATTACTCTGGCATCCACAGACGGTGGAAGCATTAATGCCGCTTCCGCTAACATCATCTCCACCTCTTCTCTTGTAACCTTAAAATTTTCAGGATCAGTAACCAAAATGGAGGTAGTCCCGATGATTGAGGTAGGCTCGTTTGGAACGATGATATCGCCACTGCCCGACGGCCTTAATCTATTTATAACTCTATTGTTTATCCTTCTGTTAAAAATGAGGAGGCTCCCCTTATAGAGACTCAAAGGAACGTGTGCCCCGGACAGTGATGCCACATTCTCCGCCCAGCCCCCTGTTGCATTCACTACAAACTTGGCGCGAATCCTGTGGGTCTCGCCGGTTACCTTATCTTTTACGACGACGGCCTTGACGTTTGCTCTCTCCACAATAATCTCCACCGCCTCTGTGTGCCGCATCACCTTGCCCCCACCAGCTTCAGAATCTGCGGCATTGTCCAACGTCAGGCCGAAGGGATCGACAGCTGCGTCAGGCACCTGTATTATCTCCTTTGCATCCTCTGTGAGGTTTGGCTCCATACGTCTGGCCTCTGAAAGACTGACAAACTCGGTCTCGATTCCCACATCATCACAGGCCATAAGAAATGTTTCGACATACTGTTTATCATCCTGGGGAAGCCTCACAAAAAACCCGCCTGTATCCTCAATATTTCGCGAGGCTACTTTTTTTAATATCAGGTTTTCCTCAATGCACTCCTTTGCAGATTCCGGGTCTTTGACCACGTATCTCCCGCCGCTGTGCAAAAGACCGTGGCATCGCCCGGTGGCGCCCGCAGCCAGATCCCCCTTCTCCACAAGGATTGACTCGATTCCCCTCAATGTCAGGTCGCGAGCTATACCAGCACCGGTCACCCCGCCGCCTATTACTACAACTTCGGTATGAAAGTCCAAAAATCCCCCCCCATAAATATTTCATTCCCAGCCAATATTGTATTGTGTATTGACTATCTTCAATTCTATTTCAATTATCATATTTCCCCCCCCAATACTCCCAGCAACCCCAGCAACCCCAGCAACCCGACAGCCCTGAGCAATTAGCTTGTGCTCACCCTCGCCACCGCCTCTTTCCATCCGCTATACAACCTCTTTCGGTCAGATTCATCCATCGCTGGCTTAAAGATTTTATCCACCTCTTGATACTTTTTGAGTTCATTCGCACTCTTCCAGAACCCAGAGCCAAGCCCCGCAAGGTATGCCGCACCGGCGGCAGTTGTCTCAATCAGTTTTGGTCTCTCCACATTGATATTTAAGATGTCCGCCTGAAACTGCATGAGAAACTCATTGGAAACAGCCCCGCCGTCAACTCTCAAGTGGCTCAAATCAACCAAGGATTCCTCGTTTATCACCTCGACCAAATCCCTTGTTTGGTACGCAATAGATTCCAATGTGGCTCTTACCAGATGCGCCCTGCTGGAACCTCTGGTGATCCCCAAAATACCTCCCCGGGCGTGCATATCCCAGTAGGGAGCACCCAACCCCACAAACGCCGGCACCATGTAAAGCCCATCGGTGTCTTTAACCGTCTGTGCCAACTCCTCGGGCTCTTTTGCATCTTTGATAATCTTTAGCTCGTCCCGCAGCCACTGGATAGCAGCACCTGCGATAAACACCGACCCCTCAAGGGCGTAGATGGGCTTTCCTTCGTCGCTGCAGGCGATGGTGGTCAAAAGACCCTTTTCGGAATGAACAATACCGTCGGTAACAGAAAGCAGAAAACACCCAGTGCCGTACGTGTTTTTTGCCATGCCGGGCTTTGTACAGCCCTGCCCGAACAACGCCGCCTGCTGGTCACCGGCAACCCCCGTAATTGGAATCTTTCGCTCCAAGGGTAGTTTCTCTGACGTGTAACCAAACAGCGAGGCCGAATCTTTTACTTCTGGAAGAATCTTTTCGGGAACCCCAAGGATATCGAGAATCTGGCTATCCCATTCTCTCGTCTCGATGTTGAACATCAGCGTCCTTGAGGCATTTGTGTAGTCAGTGACGTGAGATTCCCCATTAGAAAGCTTGTAGATGAGCCATGTATCTATCGTCCCAAAGAGTATCTCCCCTTTTTTGGCTCGCTCTTTTGCACCGGGGACATTATCCAAAAGCCACTTTACCTTTGTGCCGGAAAAATACGCATCGAGAACAAGGCCCGTGCTTTTTTTAAAAAGCGTCTCGTGCCCCGCATTTTTTAGCTCATCGCAGATATCGGCCGTCCTTCTGCACTGCCAGACGATGGCATTGTGGATAGGCTCCCCGGTCTCCCTGTCCCAAAGGATTGTGGTTTCCCTCTGGTTGGTTATTCCGATGGCTTGGATTTTTTTGACCTCCACGTTACTGCTCACGCAGGCTTCGAGCATCGTCTTCTGGACTGACTGCCAAATCTCCATGGGATCATGTTCGACCCAGCCCGGCTTCGGATAAATCTGCGTGAACTCTTTGTAAGCGCTTCCAACGACCGAGCCTTTGTCATCGAAGATAAAAACCCTGCTTCCCGTTGTCCCTTGGTCGATGGCCATAATATATCCGCTCATGATCTGCTCCCTTTTATGGTTTTACCTATTATACTATGACAATAATAACTTATTATTATATCACTGGTCAACACAAAGTCCAAATCTTTTTACACCCTTTTGAGAATTTCACTCATTTTACGTATCCAAAGAATCAACAGACAACTTAAGCGTCATAGAATAATTGACAATATCGCAATTAGTCAACAAGGCCGCCCAACCCCCGCACTATCACTTCTGCTTCTTTTATCATCTCCCTGATAATCTCCCCAGCACCCTTAATCTCAGTTATCATCCCGCCAATCTGCCCGCAATAGACCGTCCCCTCGTCGATGTCTCCCTCTTTGGCTGCCAATTGGGAACGCCCCTCGCCAAGAAGGTCATAAAGTTCCTCCGGTGAAGCACCCTCCATCTCCG
>JAUWME010000442.1 GCA_030613285.1 Candidatus Zymogenus sp.
GGTTTTATGGGGTTTACCTTTCAACCCGCGGAGTTGGCAAAGCTGACCCTTGTTATATATTTGGCATATTCGCTAACGAAAAAGGACGCAAAGATAAGAACCCTGACTGTGGGATTTATCCCGCACATTATTTTCCTTGCCATCATTGCCACGTTGATTATGTTGGAGCGCGATTTTGGTACGACAGTTATTGTGGGTATCCTGGTCTTCATTATGATGTTTGTTGCCGGGGTACGTTTTTCATATATTGTTTTGACGGCTGCTGCTGCCGTTCCTGTGATTTTATTAGGGTTAGTAAGTGTCCCGTATCGGTGGGAGAGGATAATGGCCTTCAAAAATCCGTGGGCTGATCCCCTGGGGAAGGGGTATCATATTATCCAATCCTATCTGGCCTTTGGCTCTGGCGGCATTGTCGGCACGGGGTTAGGCGGGGGTACACAAAAGCTATTTTATATTCCTTATGCATATTCGGATTTTATCTTTGCCGTGATAGGAGAAGAGCTGGGCTTTTTTGGGGTAGTGCTTCTGGTTGGGGCCTTTGCCATGTTTGCGGTTCGAGGTTTTCGGGCGGCGAGGTTGGCTCCCGACCTCTTCGGGACATATTTGGCCATGGGTATTACATCCCTGATTACCCTTGGAGCTATTATGAATATATGTGTTGTAACGGGGCTGCTCCCTACAAAGGGGATGACCCTGCCTCTGGTGAGTTACGGGGGGTCTTCGCTTCTGGTCAGTATGACGGCGGTGGGTATTTTGCTCAACGTTTCTGGGAAAAGACAAAAAAACATAACTCTGGATAACAAAAAGGTGGGTATCCGGTGAAGATAGTAATTGCAGGGGGCGGTACAGGGGGTCACCTCTTTTCTGGGCTTGCTGTTTACGAGAGGCTTATGGAAATGGGCAATACAGGTAATAACAACGTCTTTTTCATCGGCACAAAGGATGGGATTGAGGCTGCGGTTCTTCCCGAAATGGGGCTTGATGTCTCCTTTATTCCCATCTCGAAATTTCGCAAAAGCGGGATCAAGGCGAAAATATCCTCGCTTTTTCTCATACCTTTTTCGGTTGTTTTGGCGTTCAGGCAGGTTGGGAAAATAAAGCCGGACGTTACGCTTGGAGTGGGGGGCTACGCCTCTGGGCCTACTGTTCTTGCATCAATTTTGAAGGGGATACCAACCGCTGTCATTGAGCAGAACTCTGTGGCAGGTTTTACAAATCGCATTTTGGGGAGATGGGTCAAGAGGGCATTCCTTGGGTTTCCCAGTGCGATGAGTGCCTTTCCGCAGGGAATTGGGGTCTTTACCGGAAACCCGGTGCGGAAATCGCTTTTTGAAATTCCGCCGGTTGAAGAAATTGAGGGGTCGTTTTGTGTGTTGGTGTTTGGCGGAAGCCAGGGGGCGAGGAGAATAAATGAGCTTGTTGTTGATTCGCTCCCAAAGCTGGGTGATTTTCGAGAAAAGATAAAGTTTATACACATAACCGGCCCCAGCGATTATACGTGGGTCAAGGCGGCTTACAAAAAGTGGAAGGTGAAAGCGGATGTATATGAATTTAATAGCGACATGGAGGGGCTTTACGCCCAAGCGCACTGGGTGATTTCGAGGTCTGGGGCGATGACGGTGTCGGAACTGGCAGCCGCAGGAAGGCCATCGTTACTAATCCCCTACCCATATGCCGTGGATGATCATCAGGCGATAAACGCTCAATATCTGGTGGATGCCAAGGCGGCGGTTATGTTTCGCCAAGAGCGACTCAGTGGAGAGAAAATCGCAGAGATGATACTTTATACAATGTCAGAATCTGAAGAGCTTTCAAAGATGGGGCAGCGGGCAAGGGGGGGGGCGAGGAGTGATGCAGTGGATGAAATTGTAAACTGCCTTTCAATACTGACGGGTGAAAACTGATGGGAAAATCAAAAAAAGATATTAAAAAGGGGAGATACAGGGGCTTTAACAGAGTTCACTTTATCGGGATTGGCGGCATCGGCATGAGCGGGATCGCGGAAGTCTTGATAAATCTTGGATATGAGGTCTCTGGCTCGGATCTAAACAAAGGGGAGATTACAGAGCGTTTGAAGACCCTGGGGGCTGACATCTACTACGGTCATTCGAAAAAAAATCTCACTGACGCTGATGTGGTGGTTGTGTCCACCGCAGTAAAACGAGACAACCCTGAAGTGTTGGAGGCCAACAGGAAAAATATTCCGGTCATTCCCAGGGCCGAGATGCTGGCAGAGCTTATGAGAATTAAGTACGGTGTTGCAGTGGCCGGCACCCACGGAAAGACCACCACAACATCGATGATGGCAACTGTCTTTGGTGTGGGAAATCTGGATCCCACCATTGTTATCGGGGGAAAACTTGACTTTATCGGCTCCAATGCAAAACTCGGCGAGGGGGATTTTCTTGTGGCAGAAGCCGACGAAAGCGATGGCTCTTTTTTGATGTTGACCCCAACGATTGCGGTGGTTACAAACATTGAAGAAGAGCACATGGATCATTACAGCAGCCTCGACGAGATAAAGGGGGACTTCATCGCCTTCATCAATTCGATTCCCTTTTACGGCCTTTCGGTTTTGTGCCTTGACAACGAAAATGTTCAGGCCATAATCCCCGATATCAAGAGGCGATTTATCACGTACGGTTTTTCGCCCCAGGCGGATTTTTATGCTACGGGGATGACCTTTGAGGG
>JAUWME010000265.1 GCA_030613285.1 Candidatus Zymogenus sp.
ACCTCAAACCCCCGAACGAAGGCGGAGCGCGCCGTCGTCTCGACACAAAGGTGAGTCATCACGCCTGTGACAACGATTTGGCTGACGCCACTTTTTGCGAGCGAATCCTCAAGGCCCGTTTGGTAAAAGGCGTCGTACTGGGGCTTTTCCACAACCGCTGCAAAGGGGAAATCAAGTTCTTTGACAATTTCAGACAATTCGTTTTCCCTTTGGATAATGTCTTTCCACCAAACGCTCATCATCTTTGCATTGTCATCGCTGTTTACATGGCGGGTTGCGATGACTGGAAGTCCCTGCTGATGAAACAACCTTGAAAGTATTGCAATCTTTGGAATAGTTGCAGGAGCGCTGGGGACAAAGGCGTGGGAGTCCTCCTCCAAGAAAAAACGCTGCATGTCAAGTATCAGAAGCGCAGCCCTTTCGGGATTGAAGATTATTGCTGTCCTTTTTTTAAAGGGACTGATTTTTTCCATAAACTCCTTCGACTTCGTGTCGATGGTTTCAGAAGTAAAGTATTTTGTTTTCATCCCCTCCCCCTTTTTTTCGCCTCTATATACGCAATCGGGACAGTCAGCTTCAGCTCACCCTTTCTTTTTGCCAAAAGATTGAGATTTTTCTCAACGAGTGCAAAAACCTCCTCAACATCATCTGCCCCGACTATCCTCTTCCATCCATCAAGGAAACCCATTCTTAGAAAGGAGTGATTGAGGAGCGAGCTTCCGTCCAAAAAGCGCATGGTAAAGGATTCTCTCTTTACCTTTGCGATGGAAAAACCGGTATCCTTCATGGTTTTCGTAATCGTTTTTACCGTTGATCTGTGCTCTATATGTTTCTCAAGGCTCTCAAAAAAATCATCCTTCTTAAGCTCCCTGATCGTTTTTCTATAACAGTCGTAGAATTCCTTCATGTGGCCCACGGGGTTTGTCGTCAAAATGATCCTGCCTCCCGGTTTTAAAATGCGGTGGCATTCACAGAACACGGATTTAGGATCGTCAAAGTTGTTGATGCCAAGGTTGGAGACAACAATGTCAAATGCCTCGTCTTTAAGAGGCATCGAGGAGCCATTGCCTAAAATCGGGAAAACGTTTTTTACCTCCCTTGTTGCTATTTTTTTCCTGACTCTCTTTAAGGCCTCGCTTAAGATGTCGATACCACAGACAACCGAGGAATCGCCGAGCCTCTCGGCTATTTCGACTAATGGGAAGCCCGTCCAGCACCCGATATCGAGGACAACCAGTCCTTCCGACAGGGGGATGTTTTCGAGGAGCATGAGACCGAACGGGGAGGACCAGAGGGAAAGCTCATCGTAGGCGGAAGCGAAATTGGGGGCTTTAATATCGAACGAGGATTCGAGGTATTTTGTCATCTAATCACCCACCTCGACAAATGCCCTGACCGGAAACGATGCCCCCCGGACGATGCGAAGGGGTACCGCCGAAAACTTGAAGCCGGTGTGGGGAAGTTTTCCCAGATTCTGCAGGTTTTCAACGATGAGGATGTCGTTGTATAATAGAGTTGTGTGAACCGGTCTCGATTTATCGTTGGTGTTATCGACGTTTAAAAAATCGACGCCGACAAGTAGTGCCCCAGCCGAAACAAGAAGCTCCACAAACTCCATTGAGAGATGGGGTCCCCTTTCATGATATTTTGTCTCTCCCCAATATTTATCCCACCCCGTCCTGATCAACACAGCCTTGTTTTTTAGCCCCGATTTATCCACATCAAAGTTGAGGGTTGCCCCACTTTCAGAATCCCCAGAGACTTTCCCGTCAAGGACTACACCGTCAAGTCGAGCAACCTTTTCAAGGGGTACTTGGCTCAAATCCGTTCCATCGGGGAAGCGGTGAAAAGGGCTGTCGAGGTACGTCCCCGCAATTGTGATCATGGAGATTTTACCGATGTAAAATTCTGCCTCGTTGTTGTAGTTGGGCCTTGACTGCTCATGGTCAAGGTGCGCACCAATCTCAATGTTCCCAAATCCAGGATATGCCCCCATCCCGTCAATGAGGGAATGGTTGAGTTCCAAATATTTTACCATGATATTCTATCTCAATAAATTATGAGTTCTGTCTAAAGCATATTGTTACTTTAATTATCAATCCATCAACAAAACAATTTTTATTGTCCCAGCTTAAATTGTGATAAAATCGCCTCCTTCATCCCCAAGTAAAACTTCCTGTTCAATCTCGGTTTATCCCACATCTTCTCCGAAAAGACAATGGCCAACTTTGGACAGTTGTGGATACACCTGAGGCAAAATTCGCAGTTTGCCGGTGTATATTTTGGAAAATCATCCCCCTCGACCCAACAGCCCCTTATGCAATTTTTGACGCAACTGTTGCAGTTTGTGCAGCGGTCTTTGAGGATTTTAATCCTGTTTCGGGTTTTATAAAAGCTCTTTTCGCCAAAGTACTGGTTCGGGTAGTTCAGGGGAGCGTACCATTTGAAGATAGGGGTTTTCGGTTTCACTTCGGGACTTACAATTATCTCCTCCATTTCGGAGATGGCCCTTTCAATCTTTTCCTTCACCCTTTTTTCGTAATTAAAGAATCGGTCAAAAGATGGAAAAAAAAGTGCCCCATCGCTGCCGGGGCCTCGTATTGCTGTGTATCCAGCCGTAATTACGCTTTTTTCCTTGAGACTCTTTGCAAGTGTCCTTATGCAGTTTCCCGTGTAGAGGGCGTATGTTGTATACAAAAACCCTCTCTTCGGTATATCAAAGGGGGGCATCTTTTCTGCAAACTCCAGCATTGATCTTGATGGGGAGCAGTTGAACGTGGGTGTCCCGAAAATGAGCAAGTCGTACTTGTAAAGGGAGCTATAATCGAAATCAAAATTTATTGGTAGTATATCAACGAGGTCAACGTTGCGCTTTTCCGACAGGAGTTCCGCAAATATCTCGCCAACTGTTCTTGTGCTCCCAGACCCGGAGTGGTGGATTATTGCTATCTTTTTTCCCATTTTGTCCTCGCAATAATTTGCAGAAATATTGAATTACAAAATTGCAGATTGACTATTCCACTTTTGAAATTGTCGGGTGGTCAAGCTCGATCATTCTAATGAAGCAAGTTACCACTTTTTATTTATTTTGTAAAGGGGGCTTTTATTTCATAATTTTATGTTACGAAATTGTGAAATTGGGAAAATCCCCCAATTTTTTTTCACACCACGCACTTTTTTCTTGACATCCTCCTTAAAACCACATAATAATAAACCAACTGGTCGGTACAATCTGGTTGGAACAACTTGGTTATTGCAAAATTGAGTGGTTGTAAAGTGTGGTGGTCGTAATATTGATAGAGGGCAGTCGCAATATTTTTGGGGGGTTTCGGAAATTGGGGTAAAGGCAAAATCTATAGTGGCTTAAAATAACAAATATTGGGGGAGATCGATAAATGGGAGTTAAAAAAAAGGGAGAGAGCACAAAACAACGGATTGTTCGCTCCGCAACGAAGCTGATTTACAATAACGGCTACAAGAATACCTCTATCGATGACATCCTAACCGATTCTGACACAACGAAGGGGAGTTTCTATTACCACTTTAAGAATAAGGACGAGGTGGCAAGAGCCGCAGTTGGGAAGTTTTACTCATATATGAAAAGAACGATGTTAGAGCCGATGAACAACAACGAAAAAGGAAGCCTTGATGCGATTTCCATTATGTTCGATCTCATCACGGAGAACATGGAAAGCCAAGAGTGTGCTGGGGGATGTCTCTTGGGGAATATGGCTCTTGAAATCTCCGACTCCAGAGAAGAGATGCGGGTTGACCTCGCAGAGATTTTTGAGGATTTTAAGGCAAGGCTGACAGAGATAATTGTGAAGGGGCAGGGGCTCGGTGAAATTAGGGTGGACAGAGACGCCGGTGAGCTTGCCAATTTTATCATCGCCGTGATGGAAGGAGGCCTGCTCCTTGCCAAGGTGATGAAAGAGATTACGCCACTTAAAAATTCCAAAGACCAGGCCCTGCTGTTTCTTCATCCTGTGGCTGATGCGCACTGAAGGATTTGAACAGGTCTTGCTACATCAAGGAATTGTGAACTAACAAATAGAATTGTTGATCAATTAAATTGTAAAATAAATGTAAGGAGGAACCAGATGTCAACGACAAACGATGTTTACGTAAAGCTCGCAGAATATCTCGACAAGGCGCCCATCGGGGCACCCATGAACGACAAATTTGTCGAGATATTAAAAGTGATGTACACACCGGAGGAGGCGGAGCTGGCCAGAAAACTCCCCATGATGAACGCCGACATACCCACCCTTGCCCAAACCACCGGTATGGAGGAGGAAAAACTAAAAGATATGTTGATAAGGATGGCCAAGAAGGGCACCGTTTTTATGAACGACAAGGGGAAATTTCGCCTGTTGCCGACTCTTGTGGGTATCACCGAGACCCCCTTCTGGGCCGGCGAGAAGACA
>JAUWME010000276.1 GCA_030613285.1 Candidatus Zymogenus sp.
AAAGATGCACAAGACTTGTTAGAATTCATCAAAACTCTTAAATAGAGCCTTGGTTACTTGTCAAGCGGTTTTTTCATTCCAATGGTTTCGGTAGTTTTTCCAAGCAATCCCGCACAAAACTGCTTTACAAATATTGTTCTTCGTGCCACGCATATTACCCTTTTGCCCTTTGTGTTCCATTACGATTTCAGACTCTCCATTTGATGTAAACGTGTGCCAGCTTTTTGTTCGGCCCAAAAGTATTATTCTGCCTAAAAGCATTGTTCGAAAGTATTGTTCGGCTAAAAAAGGCTGTTTTGTCCAAAATAGGTTTTTCCGCATACAAAAATTCGTTTTTTTCTTGACATGGTATCTGAATACGAGTAGTATATCACCATGATATATACCACCATGATACTTTTCCTAATGTGATTTGATATTTGTGATAATGTCAATGCATCTGCAAAAGCATTCAAAAGATTGAGACGAGGTTTACCATGGGCAAGAAGAACAAGACAAAGTACGCTCTTTTGGGGATGTTGAGCATGAGCCCCATGTCCGGCTACGACATCAAAAAGCTGACAGATTTTTCCATCTCCCATTTCTGGAGCGAAAACTTCGGGCACATCTACCCTGTTCTGAAAAAGATGGAGACAGATGGTTTCGTTACAAAAGAAGTCGAGGAGACCAGTGGCAAGCCGAACCGAAACATCTATTATATAACACCGACGGGAAGGCAAGAGCTTGTAAATTGGCTTCACCTTCCGGTGGAACCGCCGCCGATCAGAAACGAGATTTTGCTCAAAATATTTTTTGCAGATCAACTTCCCACAGAAAAAATCATAGAAATGGTAGCAGAGGAGAGGAAAAAATGTTTAGACAATTTGAGCAAGTACAAAAAGATTGAGGAGACCCTCAAGGCGGATGGTCAATACATGAATGATAAGCGGATTCCGTTTTGGCTTATGACCTTGAGCTTTGGTGTCCATTCGTCCAAAGCAGGTGTTTCTTGGTGTGAAGAAACACTAAAAATATTAGAAGAGCGTTTAGAAAACAGTAAGTAAAAGGAGAATTGAAAAATGAAGATAACTGTACTAAATGGAAGCCCCAAGGGGGACTTGAGCGTGACGATGCAATATGTGAAGTTTATTGAAAAGAAGTACCCCCAACACAACCTGAAGAAGATTAACATCGCATCAGCAATCAAGAAAATTGAGAAGAATGGGGAAGTTTTCAATGAGATTATCGAGGAGGTTAAGACGTCAGATGGTGTCATCTGGGCCTTTCCCCTCTACTATCTCTTGGTTCAGTCTGGCTACAAGCGGTTTATCGAGCTAATTAATATTAGAGGCGCCGAAAACGCATTCAAGGGCAAGTATGCCACGGCTCTTTCAACCTCCATCCATTTCTTCGACCACACCGCCCACAACTACATCCACGCCATATCTGACGATCTGGACATGCGATATATTAACGGTTTCTCTCCTGAAATGCACGATCTTTTAAAGAGCGAGGGACAAGAGGGATTGCTCGTCTTTGCAGAGAACTTTTTTTCGGCAATTACAAATAAGCTGAAAACTCCAAAGAGGTTTTTAGAGATAAAGAATAGTTCCTTTAAATATAAATCGGGAAAGGTCACAAACAAAATCGATTCAAACAGCAAAAGGGTTGTTGTGATTTCAGATGGTGGAAAGGAAGACAAAAACCTGAATGCGATGGTCGATAGGTTCAGAGGCTCTTTTACAACTCCGCCTGAGCTTGTCAATCTAAACGACATTGACATCAAGGGCGGTTGTTTGGGCTGTTGCCGTTGCGGTTACGACAATACCTGCGTCTATGAGGGGAAGGACGGGTATATCGATTTTTACAGAGACAAGGTTATGGGTGCGGACATCCTTGTTTTTGCAGGGGTTGTTGTTGATAGATATCTCTCGTCAGATTGGAAACGCTTTTTTGACCGCTCCTTTTTTATGGGTCACACACCCACAATGAAAAACAAACAGGTGGGATTTGTTATCTCCGGCCCCCTTTCCCAGGTACCGAATATTACGGAAATATTTAATGGGTTTATGGAGTGCGAATCGGCAAACATTGCTGGTTTTATCACCGATGAATGTGAAGACTCCAATGATATCGATGCCCACTTGGATTCTCTGGCCGAGCATCTTGTTCGTTTTGCAAAAGCCGACTACGTAAGTCCCGCGACCTTTTTGGGCGTGGGTGGAAGGAAGATCTTTCGGGACGATATCTGGGGTAAGCTTCGATTTCCGTTTGTTGCAGATCACAAATATTACAAAAAGCACGGGTACTTCGACTTTCCCCATAAGAAGGATTGGGCCGGGAGAATTAAAAGTAAGGTGTTAGTCCTGCTCACAAAGATACCCCAGATAAGAAAGGAGATATACATAAACAAGATAAAGGATGAGATGGTAAAGCCATTTATGAAGGTTGTGGAAAAGGCAGACGGCCCTGCATCCTCAAAATAGACAGTCATCTTTTTAGTGGAAAGTATCTTTTAGGACAAAGTCCACTCCAAAGGCCAGAGGACTTTTTGTCTTCACCATCTACATCAGCGATTGGTGAAGATAATCAGAAACGGTAGTGATGTTATGGACTTTCTGGTCAATGCATAAAGCGAGTTTTAGGACTACAAGGTCAACAACGTTTTAATCATCACCGGCAGTGGGGAAAAAGGCACTCTGCACAGGGGATGACCTTTGGGGTATTGGATATTGATTGGGTATTGATATGTTTATCAAAATTGAGAAAGGAAATAATGTTCTTTTTCTATCCTATCACATCATTTTTATTGTTAAGCTTTCCTAAATTCTAAAGCGAAATCATTACCGCATTCCGTTAATGGGCGAACTTTATCTCGAAATCTTTTAACACCTCCTGTTCCGATGCAATGAATATCGCCCAGGCCGTATAGCTGCCCTCCGACTTAATATCATCGGGGGAAAATACCCAGACAACAGGGTACTCAATGAATTCCCCACCTGGAATCTTGACCGTAGTGATCATTTTATTAAACTTCTTATCATCACTCCATCGCCAGATGACTTTTTTGCCCTTTCTAATCTCAAAATCGTATATTTGAGATGTCAGGCATTTACCCTTCCAGATGCTCCTGTAGGGCCATTTTACCCTGAGGGTGAGATCCATCTTCTGCTTTTTTAGAGGATCGAAACCGGGCATCTTGTCAATCCAAAGGACGTTGTCTTCTATCCCGAGTCTTAAGTCCGTCATCAACGTTAACTCATCACCCTCGACGAGGTCGCAGGAAAGTATCTGTTCGTAGTTCAGCATACCTTCCTCCATCGTTCCATCTATGATGATGCAGGTGTTGACGAATTTCTGAAGATGTGGGTCTTCCTTCCAAAGTTCAGCGTCCTTTTTGATCTTCATTTCTGTTTTGTCTTTGAGCATAAGATAGTATCCCGGCCCCTCCGATTTTGACCCAACATTCTCCACCTTTGTAAATAGATAGCCGGTAAATGTCTGAAGCTCCCCCTTTGCCGATACACTAAAAGCAATTAAGATCGCAAACAAAAAGATAAAAATAGCCCCCGTGCCTTTTGTCCTTTGATAAACATTTCTCGAAAGCATACTTACCTCCCTAAATTTACACCACTAATAAATTTATCGTATTGCAAATAATCCAACTACGCAAGTATAAAATGGTACTATAGATAAACATTTCATACGTTATTTAGTATTATTGGCACAAATTATCCTACAACAACACCTTTTGCAAAAAAAGGGTGACCTAAACCACCCTTAATATCAAACTATATTTAGTGCCCCTAAAAAACCGGCTTATCAAACAAAAATAGCCAATAATCACCGCATCGCCCCAGAATCCCTGTACCGTATCCTCTCGTCTGCAATGAACGCCCCGTCAAAGCCCATGGTCAGATCGAGAATTTTCTCCGGACAGTTGTTTGCGCATGTCTGGCAGACGATGCACTCTGTGGAGAGGACGCGCTTTCCATCTGTCACGTATGAAGAGACCTTAATATCCATGGGGCAGACGCTGTCGCAGGCGCCACAGTCTGTACACTTTTCTTTATCTCCCCCTATCTTCAACATTGAGAACCTCGCTCGCAGCTTCAAAAAGATTGTTATGGGGCAGAGATACTTGCAAAAGGCGCGGTTGTCCTTTAATGCAAAGACCAAAGCAATCCCCGTAAGATAGTAGAGGACATTGCCGCCAATAAAAAGGTAGAGGGATAAACTGCTCTCGGTGGTGAGTTCTCCCTTCAGCGTTGGGTCTGCGAAATACCAAATAACAATAGCACCAATAAAAGAGAGGAGG
>JAUWME010000450.1 GCA_030613285.1 Candidatus Zymogenus sp.
GTTATTACCCTGTTTCGCCCTTTCCCCAAAACCTCCCCGTTTAAGACAACCACTGCCCCCACCGGCACTTCACCATCCTCAAAAGCTCCGTAAGCCTCTTTAAGGGCAATCTCCATATAGTAATCACGACCAAACCCGATATTTGTTGCAATCACGACCAAACCCAATATTTGTTGTAATCACTACCCGCCCCGACATTTGTTGTAATCACGACCAAACCCGATATTTATTGTGACTACTTCACCCTCCATTAAGCAAACAACATCAGATTATCTTATCACGTTTTGAAATTGTTTCAAGATAAATTATAAGTATTTTTTCAAAAAAATAGATTTGATGTAATACGCCAAAATCGAAACGAATGACACCTCTCTTTTTCTTGAACACACATTAATCGGATAAACCAAATCATTTAAGCAAAATCACCTGTAATTGCAACATCTAAAAAAACGGGGGACTAACCCCCCGTTTCTATTTGGTAATCTACAATTTATTGATTAAAATCGTTGACTCTACTTCCCATCCTTTTTTACTTCCAAATCCCTGAGCTCCCTTCTTAATATCTTACCAACAGCGGACTTTGGCAGGCTGTCCAAAAACTCGTAAATTTTGGGAACCTTGTAGGCGGCAAGTTTATCCCTACAGTATTTATTAAGCTCCTCTTCGGTTATGGTCTCCCCCTCCTTCATCACAATAAATGCCTTTACGGTCTCTCCACGGTATTTATCCGGCACACCCACAGCGCACGCCTCCATGATCTTCGGATGCTCAAAGAGCACCTCGTCGATATCCCTGGGGTAGATATTGTACCCGCCGGCTATTATCATATCCTTCTTTCTATCGACGATGTAGATATACCCGTCTTCATCCATCTTACCAATGTCCCCGGTATAAAACCACCCGTCCACAATGGAGTTTTTTGTCTCGTCGGGCCTGTTGTAATAACCTTCGAGGCGGTGGGGGCCGGCAAATATCACCTCCCCCTCCTCCCCTATAGGCATCTCCTTCTTACCTGTCTCGAGGTCCATAATCTTAACATCACATTCAGGAATCGGGACGCCGACACTGCCGGGCTTTAGCTTTCCCCGCCACGGGGTAACTGATATAAAGGTTGACGACTCTGTCATTCCGTATGCTTCCACAATATCGGCGCCGGTGGCTTTTTTCAGATCATTGATAGTTTCGAGAGCCAGTGGGGCGGCCCCTGAGAAGAAACCAGTCACAAACGACAAGTCGTGTTTCTTTAAGTCGGGGAGCTCCAAAAGCCCCACATATATTGTTGGGACGGCGGGTACTATCTCTGGTTTATATTTCACCATAAGGTCTAAGACCGCCTGGGGTTCGGGCCTCGGCACGAGGACTGCTGTCCAGCCATTTATCACCGAAATGTTCATCACCGCCGTAAACCCGGCCATGTGAAAAAACGGGAAGGTGGCAAGCTCCCTCATCGGTTTATCAACAAAATCGAAAAACCAAGATTGCGCCATCTGGGTTACATAGGAGATGTTCTTGTGGGTAAGCATTACACCCTTTGAAGGCCCCGTTGTTCCCCCGGTGTACGGTATCAGGGCAAGGTCGTCCAGAGCGGGATTAATCCCTGTCGGCTTTGATGATGCCCCTCCCATTAGTTCAAGAAACTCGTAGTAATCGGGTTCCTTCTCGTATTTGCAGTACATCCCCTTTTTCAGCATCGGATATAGCTGCTTGACAGGAAACGGGAGGTAGTCATTGATGTGTGCCGAGATTATCTTTTTCAATTTCGTCTTCGGCTTTAAGGCCAGCATCCTCGGCGCCAGAAGATCAAGAGTTACAAGTACCGTGGTCCCGGAGTCATTGAACTGGTGCTCCAGCTCCCTGTCCGTATAGAGGGGATTGTTGGGAACAGGCACCGCCCCCGCCCTCCATGTCCCGTAATATGCAATTACCACCTGGGGGATGTTCGGTAAAAGGAGACCGACCCTGTCCCCCTTTTTGACGCCAAGGTCGATTAGCGCATTTGCAAAGCGCGTGCACATCTCATCCAGCTGGGAGTAAGAAATCTTTTTGCCCATAAAGATAAGTGCCGTCCTATTTCCAAATCTCTCGGCAGAAATCCCCATGAATTCCGGCATGGTGGTTTTCTTAAAATCGATGGAGGTGGGAACCCCCTTAACGTAAGATTTATGCCACAGACGCTCTTCCATATCAATCCCTCCTTAATAAAATTAACAAACCTATTTTAAAAATACTTTGAAGCAATAACAAATGCAAGGAAAAAATGTTTTTTTCTTGCATTTAAATCATTGGCTCTGACGGCTAAAAAACACTCGGTTTGTCACTATGATTTACCAATTCGTTTTTGAGGCGGAAGTAATCTTTACCCCCTTTCTGAGAAATTCGATATTCTTTGAGACTGTGCAATTGGACGAAACGGTTCTATGGAAATGTGTTCAATTTTATGGGATAAGAGTTTATAGGTGGATTAAAGAGTATCTGAAATCCAAGGGCTTAACAACCGCAGTTTTGCTGGGGAAGTTTTTCTGTCACAGATTGGACGTGCTGCTGTATCTGTTTTTCGCCTCAAATGGTCAATATTCAAATCAACCAATGGAGCAATCGCTTAACATTGCAACCGGTCAATGAGCCAAACAGCCAACCGACCAATATTGCA
>JAUWME010000084.1 GCA_030613285.1 Candidatus Zymogenus sp.
AAGGCGTAAAATCCCGTGAGGGGATAGCAATCCCATATTCAGGATAACCCCGCGTTTTTCTATACTCTCCAGAAAATCAGAAAGTCCCCACAAACGCCCTTCTTCATCCGCCGATCGCATTACAAACGCCTCGTTGTAGGCGACAATATCTTTGCGGTTTTCCTCGGTTACAGGCGCCGCACCCAGACCGCAGTTCCCGCCGATACACGTCGTTATTCCCTGCATTACCATAGGCATCAGGATATCCTCGTGCTCCTCAAGATGAATCGAGAGGTCGGCGTGGGTGTGGATATCGACAAACCCGGGAGTAACCAAGTTCCCCCCAGCATCTACGGTCTCCTTGGATTTGGCATCGGAAAGGTTTCCCACCTTTTTTATCTTGCCGTTTAATACTGCCACATCGGCCAGAAAAGGTTCACCACCCGCACCGTCGACGACTGTTCCTCCCTTGATTATCAGATCAAACATATTTTATCTCCGTTTTCATATTTATACTTACCGAATTCCCGCATTCACGGGAATGACATTTAACTATTCTGTCATTGCCTGCTTGACAAAGGAATCCATTATACTGTCATTCTCAGCTTGACTGGGAATCCAGAAGGATACTTTTGTCGAATTCCCGCTTTTCAAGGGAATGACAGAAGGATATCTTTGTGGTAAGAGAAAGTGGCAATTTTTTTGACACCAGCACAGCAAAAAGTCCTTGCGAAAAAGAGTTTTCGGTCTATAATTATAGATCATTGCAAAGTATACTTTAAATCAACCATTAAATCAAAAGGTAAATCATGTTTAGAGGCCCCCTCCTAAAGATAAAAAAGCGTATCATCGAAATCCTCACTATGAAGGTCGCCTCATCCCAAGAAGGCGAGATGACCGTGGCGAGTTTCATCCGAATGGAGTGGAACACCATAAAGCTCATCTACCAGACGCTTGTGGGGAGGAACGTAATGGTAAGGGCCGCCGCCCTCACGTTTACGACACTCATCTCCTTAATCCCGTTGTTGGCCTTTGTGTTTTCCATTTTAACAGCCCTTCAGGTAGACAACAGGGTAAAGGCATATATCATCGATCATATTCCGGGCCTAAATGACATAGCAGACAAGGTAATTAGCGCCATCGACAACACAAATTTTGCTACCCTTGGGTCAATTGGGCTTTTTGTTACATTTCTGGGAATATTTGCTGCCATCGGTTCCCTGGAGCAGACTATTAACGATATTTGGGGAATACGCCAAAAACGGCCTTTTCTTGCCAGAACATCTTACTATACCAGCATCATCATCCTTGCGCCAATGATAATCTTTTTGTCCATAGGAATCAATACGATTCTCGAAAGTAATGCCATCGTCGATTATCTCTCCGAGATATTTATCTTTTCAACTCTACTAAAAATATTCTTTCGCCTCGTGCCCTTTTTTATAATTTGGATACTTTTTACCTTTGTCTATAAGGTAATCCCCAACACAAAAGTCAAACTTGTCTCCGCCCTTTTCGGCTCTATGATTGGCGGTACTCTCTGGCAGCTTACCCTTTTTGTCTATACAAAGTTCCAATTTGGACTTGCACGATACCAGGCAATATATTCGGTTTTCGCATCGATCCCATTCTTCATGGTTTGGCTATATATTAGCTGGCTTATGATAATCCTTGGAGCCGTTGCGGCATACATTCACCAGAATTACAAAAGGTTCAGGAGCCACGCTGCAACAGAGAGGGTCAGCTTTTCCTTCCGTGAGCGACTTGCCCTGAGGGTCTTTATGCTAATCGCTATCAACTTCCACGAGGGTAAAAAGCCCATGAACACAGACGAGCTTTCGGAGTTTCTGGATATTCCCGTCCACCTTCTAAATGACGTCCTCTTTGTCTTGAGAAAGGAGGAGTTAATCTCAGAGATTGCCAATGATGAGGGGAAATATTTGCCCATTCGAGACCTATCAAAGATAAGATTTACTGAGGTGATTGTGGCTTTAAGGGAGCACGGTGAAAATCCCCGTGAACATATTACCGGGGCGGAGGAGGTCTTCTTGTCAGATACAATCGACAGTATATTGAGAGACGCTAATGTAAAATACAAGGATGTTACCTTTTTCGACCTTTGCAATACCCACGCAAAAGAGTATCTTAAAGAGTTGAATGCTCTGTCTGATAAAAACAAAGAGGCAAGGAGAGGGGTATCGATCAGGTCAATTTTTGTGAGGGACGACTAAAAACATGAAAGATGGGAAGAAGCGTGATGTTGTGAAAGAGAAGAAAGACGCAAAGGAAATTGAAGATGATTCATCATCCCAAAAAAATGAATCCAGGGGGGCGGTAATTCCGCTGTGCCTCGGTGAGTTTGACCACAAAGATGCGCTGGCAATAAAAGAGCTTTGGGAGAAGACATGGTCTGCTGATTCGAGGTTTAAAAAAGTGAAATATGAATGAAAGGAGAGATGTAAGGGAAAATTGGAAAGGAGTGTATCATCAAAAGGGGGGGGGAAGGCCGGGGGATTATTCGGTGAATACAGACTGGGGGGTAAAATCGCTTCAAATATTCTATTTATGTTTGAAAAGGGAAGAGTTAAAAAACAAAATTTTTCCTTGCTTTAATATCGACAATTTAGCAAAATAAGGAATATTACTTTTTTTAAGGATAATACTAATTTAAAACAATTAATTTAATATTTAAAGGAGGTATTAAATGTCTGGCAGTGGGAATAAGGTTATCTGGGACATGGGGAAGGGCCATGTAAATCTCGTTGGAGATGCAGATACAAAGAGAGTTTTTATTATAAGGGAAGGGTTTATGCAAGGTTTTGTTGAGGAAATAATAAATGTTGCTGGGAAAGTGACCCTTGCGATGATTCTCAGGAAAACATTAGAGAAATTAGGAACAGGAGGTGTGGAAAAATCAAACTGGGGCTCTTTTAAAAAATATAATGATGAGCAGATTCTCCCTGTGAAAATTGAGGAGAGCAATATTCCCGATTTTTTTAAATGGGATGGAGTGAATAGGGACCTCGTTAGCATTGCAAATACTGATTATAATATTTGGACAGTTGAATCGTTGCAAAAGTTTAAAGAAGCCATGACAGATGTTTTAACAGAAAGAGGAAGTTCAGCAATTCTCCACAGCGTAACAAAGAGGGGAGCAATGGCGGTAGGGAATAAGATCATCTCCGAATATGGATGGGACGACCTTGACGCTTCCATGGCCACCATGGATGGGGTTTTTAAGTTTACTTTTACCACCATGGGATGGGGTCAATCCAGGGCAATAGCTCAAAGGGGGAATGACGGAAATTATGTGATCTTTTCAAAATATTGGAATTCTTTTGAGGCAGCAGGGAAAAAGTCATCTTTGCCCATTTGTAATATAATGCGAGGCTTTTTAGAGGGAATAGCGGAGAGCTTAGGTTCCACACTGGGTGGTCAAGTGTCCGAGTCCCGGGAGGTAAAGTGTGTTTCTATGGGTGATAAATATTGTGCTTTTGTAGTGAAGTTCAAACAGAAGTTGACAAAGGCTCTCGACTGGAAGGAGTTGGAGGGGGAGTGGCAGGCTCTGGATGCGGTTGACCTCAAGCCCGAATAAAGAGCACATCCACTTTTTTGTGAGGGGTAAGTTAAATGTCGGGAGTAGAAAAAAGACTGGACATACCCTTTACTTTGTGCTATAGAGCTATAGAGTATCATCTCTTGAAGAGTGATGGCGTAAAGGGTGGTGAGGAAGGACATAAGGGAAAGTTTTTATAGGGTTATTTCTTCTAATCTCTGATACCATCCATAAAGAATGAAATAGTATTCTTTGATATTGAAGCACAATGACAGATATATGCATAAGGCCAGATACATCGCCCTGGAAGGACCCATCGGCGTGGGAAAAACATCTCTGGCCGCACAACTGGCGAATGAATTTTCGGCCAGGACGCTCTTTGAAAATGTTGAAGAAAACCCGTTTTTGGAAGAATTTTACAAGAACCGCAAAAAAAGCGGTTTTAAGACACAGCTCTTTTTTCTCCTTTCACGTTACCAGCAGCAACTCGAACTTGTTGAGTCCGACCTTTTCAACAGGGTAACCGTAACTGACTACATCTTTCAAAAGGATAGGATTTTTGCCTATCTCAACCTTGACGAGCACGAAATTGCCCTTTACGAGCAGGTCTACCGCATCCTCGATCCAAAGGTTCCAAGTCCCGACCTCGTGATCTATCTTCAGGCAGATTTGGACATGATCTTAAGGAGGATTAAGAAGAGGGGACATTCCTACGAAAAGAATATCGATGTTGATTATCTCGCAAGTGTAATCTCGGCATACAACGAGTTCTTTTTTTACTACACCGAAACTCCCCTTTTGGTTATAAGCACAAGCAATATCGATTTTGTAGCAAACAGGGGAGATTTTAATGAACTGGTAAAAGAGATAAAAAAATTCAAATCGGGTACCCAATACTTCGTGCCGCTTGGATCTACGCCTTAGCGTTCAGTGTTTAGCGCTATTGTAACATTGGCTCAGGGCAGGACTGGGACGGACACAAGAAATGTGGCGGGAAAATTGAGTGAGTAAGAAAGAATAAAAACCGAATAACCCAGATAGTTGGAAGGTTTTACACTACCAGCAATTAATGTAGGGACTTCAGGTTTTCCCAGACTCAAACTCATAACTGTAAATTCCCCTCCACTATTTCTTAGGGTGGTAAATCGAAACATAAATTCTAAATTGGAAGTTTAGGTTAAAGTCGATTCCCCCCGTGTCCCCAGGGCACGGGGGGTTTTATTTTAGAATTTAGTTGATCTAAACCAAAAAGGAGGAAATTGGATGACAAGGAAAATTACAATTTTGGATTTGAAGAAGATGAAGGACGAAGGCGAGAAGATCACCATGATAACCGCCTACGATTTTTGCTTTGCAAAAATATTTTCGGACGCTGGGATAGACATAATCCTTGTGGGTGATAGCGCCGCAAACGTGGTCTGTGGCATGGACTCGACGCTGCCCATAACGATGGACGAGATGATATTTCTGAGCCGCGCGGTCGCACGGGCAAAACCGGATGCCTTGATTGTTGGAGATATGCCCTTTATGAGCTACCACACCTCTGTGGATGAAGCCGTTGCAAACGCCGGCCGTTTTATAAAGGAGGGGTTTGCCGAAACAGTCAAGCTTGAGGGGGGACAAAACGTCAAAGAGAAGATAATGGCCATGACCGATATGGACATCCCGGTTATGGGGCACATTGGGCTTACTCCCCAATCTGTTCACAAGATGGGTGGTTACAAGGTGCAGGGGAAAGACGATGTCAGCAGGAAAAAGCTTTTGAACGATGCAAAGGCCGTTGAAGAAGCGGGGGCGTTTGCTGTCGTCCTTGAGGCGGTGCCGTCAGACCTCGCAAAAGAGATTACAGAATCTATCGACATTCCCACCATCGGCATTGGGGCGGGGATTGACTGTGATGGTCAGGTCCTTGTGATGCATGACATTCTGGGCCTTACCTTTGGAAAGAGGCCGAAGTTTGTTAAGGAATACGTCAATCTGAAGGAGACCATAGAAAATACAGTTAAGGAATTTATCGACGAGGTGCACGATGAAAAGTTCCCCACAGATAAACACATCTATTCTTAATTGTCTGCTTTTTTGAGATGGTGCGGTTTTGTTGGTGGATTTTGATATTGACTTTGATTAGAAAGTGTAATATTTTAAATCACTAATAGTAACCAAGCAAGGGAGTCAACGATGGAGATAATCGAGAGAATAAAGGATATGCAGGCCTATTCCCAAGATTTGAGAGTGGAAGGAAAAGTTATTGCCCTCGTCCCCACAATGGGATATCTCCACGAGGGCCATCTTTCCCTTATGAGGGAGGGACGAAAGCGTGGCGATGTCCTTGTGGCGTCAGTGTTTATAAACCCAACGCAATTTAGCCCAAATGAAGATCTGGATAAATATCCCAGGAACTTTGAAAGAGACAGGGATATGATGGAGGAAGTGGGTGTGGATGTGGTATTTCATCCAAGAGCCAACGATGTATACCCCGAAGGATACCAAACGTTTGTGACTGTGGACGATGTTTCAAAAAATCTCTGCGGCCTAACGAGACCCACACATTTTAGGGGAGTTGCCACCGTTGTTGCAAAACTCTTCAATTGTGTTCTTCCACATATTGCAATTTTTGGAAGAAAAGATTACCAACAAGTAAAGGTTATTGAACGTATGGTGAGGGATCTTAATATGGACGTTGGGATTATCGGGATGCCGATAGTAAGAGAGCCCGACGGTCTTGCCATGAGTTCCAGAAACGAATATCTAAATCCAAAGGAGAGAAAGGCGGCCCTATCCCTTTACAAGGCAATTTTGATAGTGAGGGAGCTCTTTGAAAATGGCGAGAGGAGGATCGGGGCCTTGACCGACAGGGCCATCGGCGTTATTATGACAGAAGACCTTGCAAGAATAGAATATGTCAAACTGGCCCATCCGGAGAATATAGATGAGCTCGTTGGGGTTGTCTGGGATCGAGCGCTTCTTGCCCTTGCTGACTATATTGGTGAAACCAGACTTATTGACACCCCAGTTCTGGGGGAGGAATTTGAAAATTGTTAAGATCAATATGTAAATCGAAAATTCACCGGGCAACGGTTACAGAGGCAAATCTGGAATATGAAGGGAGCATCACCATTGACTCCACCCTTATGAAGGCTACCGACATCATTGAATACGAGGAGGTCTGGATATACGACATCACAAATGGCAGCAGGCTCCAGACTTATGTCATTGAGGGAGCGGCGGATTCTGGGGTGATTGGAATCAACGGGGCGGCGGCAAGGATGGTTAATCCCGGTGACCTTGTAATCATCGTTGGCTTTGCCATGATGGATGTCGAAGAGGTGAGGGGGTTTGTTCCAAAACACATTTTAGTGGATGAAAAAAACAGGGTGGTAAGGCAGTTTTTCACCCAAAATGACGAAAAGGTGGTAACAGCCGCAACGTAATTAACCCATTGAAATCTTGATGGTGTTTGACAAGAGGGTTTTTTGTTCCAACGGTTTGTTTTATTAAGCTCATTTTTCCCATCGGGAGGGGTCATGAAAAAGAAAAGCGGTGCTAATTATTTTGCTTCCTTTTTTACCATATTTATGGTGATTTTGATTGTGACTATTTTAGTTGTCTCAATTAATCCCATTTCGACACTTATGGCCCAAGAAGGGGCCAAAGAGGGAGCTATCGATACCAGGGGGGCCGAGAAGGGGCTAATTAAAGGTGGAGTTGGTGTGGGGATTGGCGCAGATGGTCAAGGTTATCTCTTTGTCATCAACATTGCCACCCAGTGGTTTGATACGGGAATAGACATTAAAGAGGGGGAGAAGATAACAATCACAGCTTCCCCCAGCAAGACTGACCCCCCTTGTGACGGAAGGGTTGGTTGCCCGCCTTACCGCAGTCCCGCAGATGTTATCAAAGACGGCTTTGCTGGGAGTGGGTTTAAAGCTCTGGTCGGTAAACTTTCAACAGAGCCGAAGGGGGAAGATACCTCCGAAAAAGTTGATGAAACCACCTTTTCTGTGGGGGGAGAGCTTGTCCACATCGCCACAAAAAGTGGAAGATTGTATCTGGGCTACAACGACTGTGCGAGGTGTTTTTCCGATAACACCGGGGCGTTTGAAGTAACGGTAAGTATAGAAAAGCCTTAGAACACCCCCGACAACTCCCTGCCAATGTCATTTAGGAAGAGATTAGAAACAAAGCAGTTGTGTTGTATTTAGCACCCGATTGACGTTGTCAGGTTTTTGAATGATAGGTGGTAGAAAGTACCCGATTGCCACGCCTGATTTCGTTAGGCTCGCAATGACGATGTATAAATACTGTCATTCCCGCGAAAGCGGGAATCCAGTAGATATCATTCTGGATTCCCAGTCAAGCAGGCAATGACAGAATAGAAGGATTCCTTCGTCAGGTTCGCAATGACAATTAAAAAAGCCCCCGAC
>JAUWME010000340.1 GCA_030613285.1 Candidatus Zymogenus sp.
GGGTTTGTTGTCGATGCGGTGGATAATTCCAGGACGGGACTAAAGATGGCAGCGGACTTTGCCCAGGAGAGAGGGGAGGGTGTGGTGAAAAACCTCAACCTGATTGAGGCAGACCTCGATGATTTTGAGATTAAGCCCGACAACTACGATCTCATAATCAATTTCTACTATCTCAACAGGGTGCTCCTGAAGGGTATGGCGGCGGGACTCAAAACGGGTGGCTACCTTGTCTTTGAATCATTTACGAAAGATCACAGGGGGTTTAAGAAAACGAGTAACCCCAACAATTACCTTGGTTCCAATGAGCTCCTTGAGCTTGTGATGGGGATATCAGACAAGAGGTTGTTTCATATCCTCTATTATCGGGAGGGGGCGCTCTTTGAGGAGGGGTTGATGAGAACTGCGGCGCAGTTGATTGCCCGAAAGATCTAAACTGATTGGGGGGGTGTCTTGACTTCTGTAATATTGACAATCGGCGATGAGCTTTTGTCCGGGCACGTTCTGGACACAAACACCCACTGGCTTTCCAAGAGGCTCTTTTTGCTGGGTGAGGAGCTAAAAAACGTCGTAGTCCTGTCAGACGATGCCGACGAGATTGGAGGGTGGATACTCAGATTTATCAGGGGTGGGTCTTTGCCAACGACAATAGTCAATGCCTCAAATGCAGCCCCAAATATAACTCAAAATATTGATTTCCTTTTTGTGTGTGGTGGGCTGGGATCAACGCCAGACGATGTTACAATGTCAGCCGTTGCCACTGCTTTAAAGAAAGAGCTTGTTGTTTCAGACAAGGCGCTCAAGCATATGGAGCGACTCGGAAACTATATGTACGAAAAAGGGTACATCAACATAAAGATGGAAGTGAACGATGCGATTATCAAGATGGCGACCGTTATAAAAGGGGCGAAGATAATGGAAAATAAAGCGGGGTTTTGCCCCGGCGTTACGCTGAAGGTTAAAGGCACCCGAATTTTTATTCTCCCCGGCGTTCCCCAGGAACTAAAATCGATATTCACCTCCGAAATTGAAGGTACATATATTAAATCTAATAGTTTGGGAGGGGGGAAGTTCATTGAGGAGATTGTCCTTTCGGAGGTAGAGGCGAGGATTGCCCATCTCCTAAACAAGATGAACGAGGATTTCCCAAAAGTCTCTGTCGGCTCGTATCCCACCTATGGAGTAAAACGCCTTGTGATTCGGGCAATGGGAGAAAACCAAGAGGATGTAAAAAAGGTAATCAAGGAGATAAAGGAATATTCCGATTCCCTGCCGGAGTTTTGATAGGGACGTTTTTATCTCGGTCTGGCTGACATTGAGATTTGTCGCTACGCTCGTTTCAGTCGGTTGAGGTGTCAGACAAAACTTGCCGTGGAGCACCCATTGTTTGAAGTGAGGTAAAGTTTGTTATATTGCAAAAATCTGGGGGGTAGATATTGAAGTGGTGGGGTTATGATTTTGAGGATTATTAAAGGAGTAAATGTTGAAGTGGTCGTTTAAAGTAGGAAGTATCTTTAGGATTCCAATAAAGGTTCATGTCACGTTTTTTATCCTCCTTGCCTTTGTGGCGCTTATGGGAGAGAACGTCTATCGGTCTCTATTCGGAGTTCTTTTTGTGATACTAATTTTTATTTGCGTAATCTTCCACGAGCTGGCACACTCCCTTGTTGCTCGGTACTACGGCCACGGTGTAAAAAGCATCACCCTTCTTCCCATTGGCGGGATGGCCCAGATGGACGACATCCCTGAGGATTCGAAGGAGGAGATACTGATATCTCTGGCGGGGCCTTTGATGAGCGTTGCCATCGCCGGACTGTTATTAATTCTTGTCTATCTTCTGAAGATACCGATTGTACCCCTTGACAATACTACTCTGTTCGAAGGAAATATCCTCCTCAACCTCTTTTGGATAAATATTATCCTTGCGGTTTTTAACATCATCCCCGCATTTCCCATGGACGGTGGCAGGGTGTTGAGGGGGGTGCTCAATCTTTTTATGAGCCATCTCAAGGCCACGAGAATCGCTGTTTTCATCGGGCAATTTTTTGCTGTGCTGCTCTTCTTCTTCGGGGTTTTTTACGACAAAAACTTGTGGATGGCTCTAATCGCAATTTTTATCTATCTGGGTGCCGAGGCCGAAGACAGGATGTGGGCAATTAGACACGCCCTTTCAGACGTTCTGGTCAAAGAGGTGGTGCTAAAAAATTACCTGTGGTTAAATACCGGCGATACGCTGAAGGCTGCGTCGGAGCTTTTTTTACACACCCTTCAGGGCGATTTCCCGGTTCTTTTTGGTGACAGGCTCGTGGGAATTTTACGCCGTGAGTCGATAATAAGGGGGATTAACGAGGGGAGGGAATCTGAGAGGGTGGCGGATTTGATGGAGAGGGATTATTTGATGACAACGGAGAAACAGAAACTCATTGGCCTTTACAGAATTATGACCGAGAAAGGTATTTCAATGATGCCGGTGATGGATGGTGAGAAGTTGCTGGGGATTATAACTTTGGAGCAGATTGGCCGCTATCACATGATCTCTGCGGCAAAGGGGACTGATTGAAAGCATCCACATTTTGAGTTTCGCCCCCCCCTTATGAAATAGTTTAAGATATTTTAAATACCATTTTTGCAGGAAGGAGTTATGAGTAGGAAATTGTTCTCTCGGTTTTGCATTGTCCCTATTGTTTTGTTTTTGCTGACGGTATCTTTTTGTTTTCACCTTTTGGCAGAAGAGAGTGAGACCCCTGCTATTAAGCTGGGCGAGATGGGCAACAAGGCGTTTGAGAAGGGGAGATTTGATGAAGCTGTAGAGCACTACACAAAGGGGCTTGATGTCGCAATTAGTGGAGAAGAGAGAGCAACGCTCTTAAATGGGAGGGGGAGGGCGCACCTCTCACTTTTGCGGTATGGAGATGCCATATCAGATTTTACCGAGGCGTTGGGTATTGAGCCAAAATCTGGAAGCGCTCTCTTTTACAGGGCCACCGCTTTTCTCGATTTGGGGAGATACGACGATGCCAAAGACGACATTGGGCGCGCTCTGAAGATTGATTCTTCAAAGCCGGAGTACTACATCCTTTTCGGGAGGCTAAAAAATATCGATGGGGATTATAAAGGGGCCCTTAACGATTTTGACAGGGCACTTAATCTCCATGGGAAGTCGTCGTTGGCATTAAATGGGCGGGGTTATGCTTTCCTTGGGCTCAATCAATATGATTTTGCTGCGATGGATTTTAGAAGGGCGATGAAGCTCGCCCCCAATTTTGCCCCGCCGTTTCGGGGCATGGCGATGGTTTACCTCAATTTAAAAAAAGGTGGGGATATCAGGAGTGCCTTCAGTTTTGCTGAAAAAGCGGTGAAGCTTGACAGAAATCATCAAAACCTCGACACCTTGGCCTTGGTACTCTACAGGATGGGGATGGATGAGGCGACTGAGAAGGTTGATGCAATTGATAGGGCTGTAAAGGCGGAGCGGGAGGCGGTTGAGCTTTTAAACGAGAGGGGTACATCGGGGGAAAAGGCGAGATTTGCCGGGAAATATGAGTTGCGGCTCACAAGATATGAAAATGCGCTGATGAGTAGAGGGGGGGCTGGTAATATTGACAA
>JAUWME010000286.1 GCA_030613285.1 Candidatus Zymogenus sp.
ACGGACAATATCGACATGTAACTTTAGATGGTCCTGGAACAAGAAAAGGAAATTCGGGACAGCCTTGGCGTGACGTTAATCCAACCACAAAAGGTAGGCATTGGGAATTGCCACCGGACCGCGCGCTTCCAGACTGGTTTAAACATCCGGAGGGATATTCAAAAATGTCTGTGCAAGAACGCTTGGATGTGCTTGATCTTGCAGGACTGATCTATTGGCCTCCACGAGGTCATGTGCCTCAATACAAACGATACCTTCACGTAGCTGAGGGCAATCCAATACAAGACGTTGTTACTGATATTGGGCCTATTTCATCCCACGCTGCTGAGCGTCTTGGTTACCCCACACAAAAACCAATTGCTCTTCTTGAAAGAATAGTTAAGGCATCTTCCAACGAAGGTGATATTGTTCTTGACCCCTTCTGCGGATGTGGAACTACCATAACCGCCGCACAAAAACTTAATCGCAAGTGGATTGGGATTGACATAACCCATCTTGCTATAAATCTAATAAAGTATCGGCTTGATGATATGTTTAGTCTTAAACCTAAAAAGGATTTTAAGGTTGTTGGTGAACCAGAAGCCTTATCAGGAGCTAAGCAGCTTGCATCTGAAAACCGCTACCAATTCCAATGGTGGTCACTCTCATTAATCAATGCCCGCCCCTACGGCGACAAAAAGAAAGGAGCAGACACCGGCATCGATGGTTACCTCTACTTTTCGGATGAAAAGAAGGCTTATAAAAGGGCGATTGTTCAGGTCAAGAGTGGAAATGTGGGAGTCAAGGACATTCGAGATTTGGGTCATGTGATAGACCGTGAGGATTCAGAGATCGGGCTTTTTATTACTCTGGAGCCACCCACAAAACCAATGATTACCGAGGCCGCCTCAAAGGGGCTTTATTCGTCAAAGTACTGGAACAAAGAATATCCAAGGATACAAATTTTGACGATAGAGGAACTCCTTTCCGGTAAACAGCCAAACATCCCGGCAAAACTACCTGCCCACAAAAAAGCAGAAAAGGTGGAAACAAACGAGCAGCACGAGCTTTTAGAGTAACTATTAGAATAGCTTTTGTCATTGCCTGCTTTACAAAGGAATCCTTTATACTGTCATTCTCAGCTTGACTGGGAATCCATAACAATATTTACTGGATTCCCGTTTCCACGGGAATGACATATAATTTAAGTCTTTCTTGATTCCCGTTTTTCAAGGGAATGACATTTAATGCTTCTATGATTATTTTTTTTAGATTAGCATTCCCCCTGCCCCGCCAACAGCCACCAACAACCATTCAAAACCATCCATTGAATGAGCTTCTCACCAGATGTGCGCTAAAGCCCCAACAGCCCCACTGCATTCTCGCCTTTTATCTTTGCTTTAAACTCATCAGAAATATCAACACCGTTAAGTCCGTCAAGTGTCTCTGTAAAATCCTTTATGGGTTGCTCATACTCTCGGCGCAGACGAACTCGCCATGCTTTATCTCCAGTGGACAGCCGCCGCCGCAGAGCACCAACTCATCGCAACCATCGCATTTGTCAGGTAAAAACTCCCGGTTTCTAATAGAAACTAAGAGTTTATGATTCCAGATTTTCTCCCAGTCATCCCGTATGATATTTCCCACCGGCTCGTAGTAGCTCTGGCACGGCAGGACGTCCCCGTTGGGCTCGATGCACATATTGAACTTCCCTGCGGTGCATTGCTTCATCCCCAGGTCCATCTCCACGGGGTTGAATTTACAATATTGAGTCGGGGTGTACCAGATAAAGCGGAGGTTGTTTTTCTCTGCGGCTTCGGTAACCTCGGTCAGGATATCGGTAAGGTCGTCCTCGTTGATTGCCATTTCCCCTTTTGCAGCGCCGCCGGTGTAGATTATCCCGTTCATGGCAAAGGCATCAACACCCAGTGTGGCGATAAAATCGACTGTCTTGGACAGGTTTTTTACATTGTGTTTCGTTATGGTGGTGTTTGTAATGGTATGAACCGGCGATTTCGCCGCATTTTTTATCCCCCGCACAGTCTCATCCCAGGCATCGACCTTTCCCCCGACACCAACCATCGAGTTATGAATCTTCCTGTCAAAGGACTCCAGAGTAATCTGAAGATAGTCAATTCCCTCATCAACGAGACGTTGAATGTATTTTTTGTCCTTCAACTTTCTGCCGTTGGTCAAAAGCCCTGCAACCATTCCCAAATCCTCGGCGGTGGCAACAAGCTCCGGAAAGTCGTCTCTGTTTGTCGCCTCGCCACCGGTAAAGGCAACGTGAAATATCCCCAATCCCCACAGCTTTTTGAGAATCGCCTTCCACTCTTCGGTGGTTAGTTCACTAACCTCTTTTTCTCTGTCACTGCCCACATAACAATGTCCGCATTTATTGTCACATCTATACGTCAAGGCGAGGTCCATCCTGTAAGGAGCATCGGTGGGGGTCGTAAACGGTTCAATCCTATCCACATCGAGGTAAGTTACAGGACAAATCTCGCTGGTCTCAGTCATGGAATCGATAATTTCCTTAAGCCTGTTGTACTCATATTGCAGGACTTCTTTTTTGACACGGTAGCGCTTCTTGACTGCAGAGATTATTTCATCATCCGATTTTCCCTCGACGATGAGCTTTGCAAATTCGGTGGCGGTGGAGTTAAGATGCAATATCTTGGCAGCGTTAATCGATAGAATCGAATTTCGTCCGTCCATGATTCTAAGGTGAAGTCTGTAGTTGCTCCCGTCTTCCCCCGTAACCCTGCTGTGGTAGATTCCCGCGGTAAGCGGTTTTTCATTTTTCAAAAAATCTAATATTTTCATAATTATCTATCTCCCTCCTCCGGCGCAAGCGCAGGCGCAACCGGCACAGGCGCAGGCGCAGGCGCAACCCCCGCCACCGCCGCTACTGTAGCTTCCCGAACTTTTGGGTACGGGGTTGGTAACTTTTGTAACACCTGATGCAAATGACTCTATATTGCTGATGAAATTTCCTGAAAAATTTTCAAACCCAGTAACCATCTTGTTTGCCATATCTGCTCCAGACATGATAGGTTTTGTGATTGTACCCTTGGCTCCTCCCGCAGACGATGTCCCGTGTCTGCTTGGGAAGTAATTTTGCGTATACCAACGGGGAGGCTTGATGTCTCGGCCGGTAAAGGTCTCCCCCATTCTATCTCCAAATTTTTTGTCCATCATAATCCACTCCAACTTGTCGTTCCACTCTTTGCCCAAAAGCTCCGGGGTGTTGGCTGTTGTAACGTGCTTCCATGCAAGGTCAACGATGTGTTGGTAGTAGTCTCTCGATTCTCTTCTGGAAAATCCTTTGACTCTCTTGTTGACATCCTTAATCATCTTGACCATCATACTCCTGAGTTTTTTTAGATCAGCAACACCATTTGATTTTATCCCTTCTAAAAATTTCACCTCATACTCTCTCAGCTTCGTTGTATCCGCTCCCTCAATTTTAATTACCCTCGGCTTTTTCCCCTTTTTTGCTTCCTCCACCTTAACAATTCCCTTCTTCAAAAGTCCAAAGAGAACCATCGTAGTAACCTTGTCCAAAGGAAGCTCCAGAAGCACTGCGGCCTCAGGAGCCGTAAGGCCCCTCTTGATCCCAACACCTTCAACAGAGACCTTTGTTGGAAAATACTTCAACTTTCTCGTTGAACCCCTTATTATGGAGACAATTATCATCAAGAAAAACCCGCCGAATATTAAGACCGGCAAGCCCGTGAAAATAAAAGTTATTATCCCAATTATCAGATCGAGGATAGAAAACTTCGGAGGCTCCGCTACGGCTCCTTCTGCAACATATTTTCTCGGAAACGACACCCCAAACTTGTATTGCTTTGATGGTTTTGCGGATGTGTCCCTCCACGTAAAAACAACTATCCCCGCATCATCAGTAATGGCGGAGTCAAATTTTCTCTTACCACCACCTTCGTGGTAGATACTCTCACCTGGGGTCACCCCTTTTGGGAAATGGATGTTCAAATTCAAATCCGTTGCGCCGTGGGCGAATGCGGAGCCGTACCACGTGGGGGAAAACTCCATTGAGGCGTAATCATCCTTGTCTTCGTCATAAAACAACATCTTCGGGTGGACAATGGAAAACACCAATGTCCCCGTCTGCCCGGGTTGAATCGTATATGCCCCCAAATGTACCTCGACACCTGTAACATAAGTCGATCTACGAATATCTGTCAGGGGCACGTTGT
>JAUWME010000383.1 GCA_030613285.1 Candidatus Zymogenus sp.
TTGATAAAGGAATCCTTTTTATTCTGTCATTCTCAGCTTGACTGGGAATCCAGAGTTAATAATTTTACTGGATTCCCGCATTCCAAGAGAATGACAGTATGATTATAATTTAGCCTGGATTCCCGCTTTCCAAGGAAATGACATTTAACACCTCCTTTAATACTTAAATTAAAATAATACGACAATGGGTAAAAAAAGTAAAGACTAAACAAAATATCCTTAACAAGATGTCCGTATTTGGAATAAACGGGACTTTGCGGATTTAAAAAACTATTGACATTTTCCACTTAATTGGATACTTAAAGATGTGGGGTTTTTTTTAGATAAGATGTCAACAAAAGAGCAACCTAAAATTGTAACAGAGAGATTGATCGTGAGGCCCTTTACGCTTGCCGATGCGCCTCAGGTTGTACTCCTCGTCAACGATTACGACATCGCAGCCATGACCCTTATGATTCCCCACCCCTACCATGAGGAGATGGCGACCAAATGGATTATAACCCATGAGGATGGGTATCTTAAAAAGGAGCTTGCTAATTTTGCCATCACCTCAAATGATGACGGGGAACTAATCGGGGCGGTGGGACTTGAGATCGTTATGGAGCACGTCCGGGCGGGTTTGGGCTACTGGATTGGAAAAGAGTTCTGGGGAAAGGGTTACGCAACCGAGGCTGCAAAATCGGTTTTGGAATTTGGCTTTATGGCTTTGAAACTAAATCGGATTTATGCGGATCACTTTGCCGACAACCCGGCCTCGGGGCGGGTGCTGCAAAAGGTTGGAATGGCTGAAGAGGGGTGCATGAAGGAGCACTATCTCAAGTTCGGAAAATATAAAGACGTGGTGCGATATGGAATGGTGAAGAGGAAAAGGTAAGGAAGGTTGATGGTGTATGTAATAACAAAAAGTGTCGGACTATTTTAAGTAAAATTTAAATTTATAACATCTTAAAGGTGAAAACATGAAAGACAACACAATTTCTGCTGTAAGCAACAAGGTCCTCGATGTGGACCTGACAACAGGGAATATTGGTGAAATCGAAATATCAGACGAGGATCGTCGCCGTTACATTGGCGGGAAGGGGCTTGCCATAAAGCTCCTCTTTGATCACATCAAGCCCAAAATCGATCCGCTGTCTGAAGAAAACATCATTGTTATGATGTCGGGGCCCACGTCGGGCACCGCCGCCCCCGCAGGGGGTCGTTTTGTGGTATGCGGAAAATCGCCCCTCACCGGGATATTTGCATCATCAATCGTCGGCGGGAGCTTTGGTCTCAGCCTAAAACGCACAGGCTTTGACGGGATACTTATAAGGGGAAAGGCAAAGGCGCCGGTGACCATCGTCGTCAATGACAAGGGAGCAAAGATCGAAGATGCAAAAAAATTCTGGGGGATGGACACATACGAATTTCAGGAGAAACGCAAAAAAGACGGGGACTGGGTAACCATCGGCCCCGCCGGAGAAAACCTCGTCAATTTTGCGGCCATCGCCTCCGGAAACAGGTTTGCGGGCCGCTGCGGACTGGGTGCTGTCTTCGGCTCAAAGAACCTCAAGGGGGTCGTAGCAAAAGGGACAAAAAAGGTCTGGGCAAAAAACCCGGAGGCCTTCAAGAAGGCTGTGAACATTGCCAGAAAGAAAGTCAAGTCCCACTACATGACTGGCGAAAACCTCCCGGAGCTGGGCACCCCCGGAAACGTCATGGTCTATGGCTCCAACGGGATCATGCCGGTCAGAAACTTCTCCAAGACCAATTTTGAGGAGAAGGAAAAGATAAGCGGTGAATATATCAAAGACAATCACTTTGTGAAAAACCACGGATGTGTCGGCTGTCCCATCCAGTGCGGCAGGATGGGAAAATACGGTGGTAAGGAAATTGTCTCGCCAGAATACGAGACGCTTGCCCTTATGGGCTCCAACCTCATGATAGATAACGTCGAGGACATCGCTCGCTGGAACGATCTTCTGAACCGCCTGGGGCTCGACACAATCACCACGGGGTCTGTCATCGGGTTTGTCATGGAAATGACCGAAAAGGGTCTTATGAAAAGTGGCCTCACTTTTGGCCATTCCGAGGGGATTGACCAGATCATCGAGGACATTGCTTACAGGCGGGAGTTAGGTGATGAAATGGCCGACGGCGTCAAGGCCCTTTCTGACAAATACGGCGGTGGGGAAATTGCCATACAAGTCAAGGGGCTGGAGATGGCCGCATATGACCCCCGTGGCTGTACCGGCCAGGGGCTTGGCTTTGCTACGGCAAACCGCGGCGCCTGCCACCTTTCCGGGAGCACCCACGCCATTGAGGTCGGGTCATATCTGGAGCAGCATGGCGTCAAGGGAAAAGCGGAGTTTGTAAAATTTCTCCAAGATTTGACAGACGCCGTAAATTCCTCCATCTTCTGCATCCAGACGGAATTTCCGTTTTTGGAGGAGAACTTTGCCTACAAAAACACGCCGCTTCCCATCATGCAACTTGTGATGAGATACCTCCCCGGCATCGCCACGGCCACCACAGACCTATCAGACTATGCGAATATATTAAGTGGGCTTTTTGGGGAGAAGTTTACCACCAAAGATTTTGTCCAAGCGGGTGAAAGAACCTTCAACCTTGAGAGGCTTATGAACTGCCGAGAGGGGATATCCAAAGATGACGATACGCTCCCTGATAGGCTTTTGAAGGAGGTAAGGGAAGACGGCTGGCCAAAGATTGAGCTTGAGAAGATGTTGGTCAAATATTATAAGCTGCGGGGCTGGAGCGACGAAGGCTGGCCGACATTAAAGACACTGAAGAAGCTGGCGATCCCTGCAGATTGATGTGTGAAGGGCGATCTTGTATCGCCTGTCATTCAAGAGGATAATCAATGTCATTGCGAGGAGATAGCCCGACCAAAGGTCGGGATAACGACGCGGCAATCTCAATATGCTTTTTGGCTTTTGTGAAAAAAGAGATTTCCACGCTCAATCTTGTATCGCCTGTCATTTAAGAGGAATTTGTCCTTTGGTAGAAGGATGACCAGCTTCATTATTAAAGGAAATAAAAATGGAAGCGCCGCTGTGTCCAAAATGTAATTTAATAGATGATGTAATCGTGATTATCTACGGAGAGCCGACACCTGATATGGTTAAAAAAGCTGACGAGGGGAAAATAGCCTTGGGCGGCAGCGTTAAAAATGATGACTCTCCC